>LCOU01000012.1 GCA_001003205.1 Parcubacteria group bacterium GW2011_GWA2_47_8b
CGCGCCTTTTTCCTTTTAAAGATCTTTGGCTTCTATAGGATTTCGGTGAACCTAAAAGATTTTTTCTAAGAGCACTGATTGTATTGCGAGACAGCCATAGTTGCCGACCTATTTCTCTTGCGCCGACTCCCTTCTTAATCAAAGCCAACGCCGCCAGACGCCTGGCAATTAGTCGCTTTTCGTAATTAGTAAAAATAGCATTTACTGCCCCTTTGGATTTTACCCCGGAAAACTGGTCTAAAAATCTGCCCCACAAAAAATCTTGCCACTCGGTTCTGTGTTTTTTCTGAAAATCGCTGTGGTGGTTTGTTGTCATGGTAACTTCTTCTTTCCCGGTGGTATGACGCGTCATACCAGGCAGAATCACATTAATATGCTAAGAATTTTGGAGAAAATGCCGATGATTGTCAATTCATATCCTAGAAATACTTGGACAGGCAAAGCGATGACCCAAGAAAACCAATAACCAACGATAGCTGCAAACCCGATGAAGAAGCCAAGCCCCATTGTTATCGGGATAAATTCCAATAGTAGCACGTTAGTTAAAATAGACACCGGGGAAATAAAACCAAAGTGATAAATAATAATCGGCAAAACGGCAAGTTGAGCGGAGGTGGTGGTCCAAAAATTAGAACGCCAGCTAAAAAATCCTGGCTCGTTTTTGACCTTAAATTTTTTACGAAGCCAAGGCTCCAGATAAATAAGCCCGACGAGCGCCACGAAGGAAAGTTGAAAACCGATGTCAAATGCAAGTATCTTTGGATTGATTAGCGTCATGGCAAGGGCGGCTGTGGCCATTACGTTTGGAATGTAAGCTACTCGACCAACTCGATCCGCTAAGATAAGAATCATCGCCATGATCGCCGCGCGAACCACAGACGGCTCGGCTCCGGTCATTACCACAAATCCAATCACGACAAGAATACTAAGGGGCAATCTCCATTTCTTAGTCACCCACCACAAGGCAAAAAAACCGCCGACATAGCGGATAATAATGGATATGTTATAGCCGGACAGCGCCACTAGGTGGGTTGTTCCGGTCAAGCGCAATTTTTCTTTAAACTCGTCGCTAAATTCCGAAGTATCGCCAAGCGTCAATCCAGAAAGAAAGGCGGCTTGCTCAAATGGCAAAACTTTTTTAAAACTGCCAATAAAATAATCTTTAATTTTAAAAAGCGTTCCTTTTATTGATGGCGCTGTCTCGTGGGATAGCAGCTCTGCTTTTGGAAAACCAATCAATCCCAAAATACCCTCCTTTTGGTAGTAATCGGCAAATTCTCCCTCCGGCCTTGTTATTATTCCAAGCACTTTAATTTTGTCGCCGTACCTGAATTCCGGGTAACGCGAAGTTGTGAATTGGATATTATCAATCCGCAAAACCTGACTATTTAATCTCTGCTCGGCCTCGGTAATAGTTCCGGTGATTTCCACTTTCTTGTCAAAAATGATCGCGGGGTCCTGCTGGAAATAATTAAAAGTAAAAAAGTATCCCGCGCCCAAAAACATCGCCAAACTAATTGCCACTACCCCGCGGGGTAGTGGCAAAAGCAAAAAATGGGTCGCGGCAAAAAGCATAGCGACCAAAAGCGCGATTATCAAAATACTGATTAAATACGCCTGCGTAAAATTGTGCGCGGCGCTCGCCACCAAAACGCCCACCAAAAAGAAACAGACAACCCAAAAGAAAATGTCGCGAATTTTCATTATTTTGCGGATTTTATTACCCCCCCGCCTAGCATCACACCTTTTTTGTTGTAGAAGACCACTGATTGGCCAGCGGCAACGAATTTCACGGGCTTGTTAAATTCCAGCGAAATTTTTTTATTTTTCATTTTTAATTTTGCCTTTGCTAATGGTTGGCGATAACGGACGCGGGCAAATACAGGAATAGTGCTTTGACGCGTCAAAGCACTATTATGGTTCGCGACGGGAGGCATTAAAAAATTAATATTGGTAAGCGCGACTTCTTTTTTGTATAATGCCGGGTGTTTGTCGCCTTCGGCAATAACAATTACGTTTTTTTTAACGTCTTTGTCCGCAACGTAAAACGGTTTTTGATTGGGTTTATTCTTAACTCCTAATTCTTGATTCTTTATTCCCAAGTGCCGCTGGCCAATTGTGTAAAGATGGGCGCCGTGGTGTTCGCCGATTTCGTTGCCGTGAATATCCAAAATCGCGCCTTTTTTTGGCTTGATGTACTTTTTTAAAAAATCCGGCAGAGAAACTTGGCCGAGAAAACAAATGCCCTGCGAGTCCTTTTTCTGCGCATTATGCAAGCCAAATCTCGCCGCCAGTTTTCGGACTTGGGGCTTCGTATATTCGCCGATTGGAAAAAGGCAGTGCGCTAATTGTTCGGACCGCAAAGTCCACAAAAAATAGGACTGGTCCTTCGCGCGATCGCGCGCAATTTTCAATTTACCCATGCCTACCGGCAGGCAGGAATTTTCAATTTTCAATACGTAATGGCCCGTGGCCACAAAATCAGCGCCCAGTTCCATTGCTTTTTCGTAAAACAGGCCGAATTTTATTTCCTTGTTGCACATCACATCGGGATTCGGCGTAATCCCCTTTTTGTAGCCGCCAATCATATACTCAACTACCTTCTCCTTGTATTCCTTTTCAAAATCAAAAGTATAAAAAGGTATGCCGATGGTTTCAGCGACGCGGCGCGCGTCTTCGGCATCTTGAGCGGCACAGCCATCCACGTTGTAGCACTTCAAGTGGACGCCGATTACCTCATAACCCTGTTTGTTGAGCAATGCCGCGGCGACGGAAGAGTCTACCCCTCCGGACATCCCTACAAATACCCGCTTAATTTTCATGGCCATATTTTAATATAAATTTTGGAAAATAAAAAGCGGCTTTGATTTTTTCCCCGATTCGCATTATTTTGTATATACCTGCCAGCAGGCAGGTTCGCTATCACTCATATGTTGTCATACAACGAATTAAAAAAGGGTACGATTTTTGTGCTGGATGGCCAGCCGCATGAGGTGATGGAATATGAATTCCTGCGGATGCAGCAAAGAAAACCGGTTGCCAAAACAAAGATTAAAAATCTTATCACCGGCAAAATCGTGGAACGCGCCTTCCACCAAAACGAAAGTTTTGAAGAGGCGGATATACAAAAAGAGGATATTAAATATCTCTATAACAACAAGGGCCAGTTTTGGTTTTGCAAAAAAGATGACCCGAGCAAAAGGTTTTTTATGACCCAAGAACAGGTGGGTCCAGCCGGAATGTTCATCAAAGCAAATACTTTGGTTATGGCTCTTAAATTCGGCGATCAGATAATGGGCATTAAACCCCCGATTAAAATGGAGCTGAAAGTTAAGGAGGCGCCGCCGGGCGTCAAAGGCGACACCGCCACGGGTGGGACTAAGGTTGCCATTTTAGAAACCGGCGCCACCGTTAACGTGCCTCTGTTTGTAAATGCCGGCGATATCATCAGAGTTAATACCGAAACTGGCGAATACGCGGAGAGGATAGAAAAATCAAAGGAATAATCCGCCGGCTGGCGGATTATTTTTGGTTCTTTTTGAGGGACTCGTCCAGAGCCTGACGTAGTTCATCTATATTTACGGCTGGCTTGGGCTTTGCCGCGCTAAAATCCTGACGAGGGTAGGGCTTTTCTTGCCGCGGCGGACGCGGTGGCAGAGATACTCGCAACGGCGGCTCTACGGGCTTTTCTATGGGCCGTTCTGCGGGACGTTCTGCCGACCTGGCTTCGCCATAGTTTTGAGTAAAGGTAGGTCTTGGTCTGTTGTAGGAAGGACGAGATATATCAAACTGCGGTTCCGGAGGTTTTATTGCCCATTCGCTGGCAATTTTTTTGGAAACTTCTTCCAACGGCGTGCTGTATTTGCTGCGGCTGTGCTGGATAATTTCCTCGCGATAAGACTCTTTCGGCGGCGTTGCCGGCCCGATGCCGTTGGCGGAAAATGGGCGCGAAGCCACACCGTCAATCATCAGCTTCACGTAAGCGCCAGCCTTAGGAAGGTTGACAATATCGGTTGCCAAAAACTCCGGGGTTAACTCTTTCTCTAAAAATTCAGCGTCTTCAGCCCCTACCCTGAAAGAGACAATAGTGCCAACATTGCCAAAAACGGCGTCACGAACCTTGGTATTCAAGTCGTGGGTCAATTGGCGAATATACTGGTGCGCCAAAATCAGGCACAACTTGTATTTTCTGGCTTCGGACAAAATATTCGCGAAGGAATCCGTGGCAAAGTTTTGAAACTCATCTACGTAAAGATAGAAGTCTTTGCGTTCCGACTCTGGGATATCCACGCGAGACATAGCCGCCAACTGAAGCTTGGTAATCACCAAAGAACCCAGCAGGGCGGAATTGTCTTCGCCGATTTTCCCTTTGGAAAGGTTGAAAATCAGTATCTTTTTGTCGTCCATCGCCTTGCGTAGATTTAAAGCCGAACGCGGCTGGCCCAAGATGTTGCGCACTAAAGGATTCGCAACGAATTGGCCAATTTTGTTTTGTATAGCCGCTGTTGCCTCGGTCTCAAATTTCTGCGCGTAACGGGCAAACTCATTTACCCAGAAACTCTTAATGACCGGGTCCTGGAGCTGGTCCACCAGTTTTTTTCTATAATCTTTATCAGATAAAAGCCGCATCACGCCCAAAATTGTTGATTCTGGAAACTCCAGTAATGTGAGCAACGCATTATTCAGAATGTATTCCATACGAGCCGACCAAACATCTGGCCAAATCTTTTTAAAGACGCCCATAATACCCGAGGCCACAAGATGCCGAAATTCGTTGGTAACTTTTTCCAACGGGTTGAAGGCAATCGGAAACTCTATGTCGGAAGGATTAAAATAAACAACATCTTTGATTCGCTCCTTCGGAACGAAATCCAGTATCTTCTCGGCCAAATCTCCGTGCGGATCCACAACAGCCACGCCGTTGCCAGCCCGGATGTCGGAAATAATCATATTTTCCAGCATAGTTGTTTTGCCCATGCCGGTTTTGCCGACAACATACATATGCCGGCGGCGATCGTCGGTTTTAATGCCAAATTTTTTGGTTTGTCCCCGGAAATTAACTATTCCGAAAAAATTGATATGTTCCATGTTTGCTTATTATTCTACCGGTAAGCCGGCGGGCGGCTCGCCCTTCTTCGCTCCCAATCGCCGCAACAGAGGCGCCTCCACGACTATGCTCGGGAAGTGAAAAATGGTCGCCAACTCCTCAACGTTGAGTACCGAAACTTTTTTAGGCCAAAACATGCGACGGTAGCTTTCCCATATTCGCCGTTTGCGGAACCAAAGCCGGCGGTCTTTAAAAAGCTTGATGTTACCGCGAATGACGGTAAACGTATCCACGTTAGGGCGCAGACTATTGAGATTTAAAGTTGAGTATTGCTGGAAGGACGACATAACCGCTCCAATGTTTGAACGGGTAAAACTGTCTCGCCGGTCAATGTACAAAAACCGGATGTTGGTTTTGAATCCAAGCCGGCTGATTTTTTTCTCAATCGCCTCAACCACGTCCCTCTCGCCCTGCGTCAGCAACAAAAGCGGGTTGGGGCCTTCTCTCGGTTTTTCATCGCCGGACCAGACCGGATGTTCAATGGTGGCAATGCTAAAATTGCGGAAAAATTCCCAGACTCTGTCGGCGAATCCCTTGGACGCTGGTTTTTTGCGGCCGATTAATTTGTCGCGCAACGCCTCCCCCTCCTTTTTCCATTCGTCGCCCGTCGGACTCACTAAAATTTGAATCCAGATGGCTTCGTCATTTTTTAACTTGGACATTGCCTCGGTAAGCGCCGCAATCGGATCCAGACGTTTTTCTTTTTGCGCTTCCTCAAAGTAGTGGTAGGTCTGTATCGGATAAGCATCCTCCCTTGAAAGATGATAGTCCGTCCCCCAAACATCATAAACTTTATTGGGCAGGGTCTGCGGCATCAACTTCTTGTAGTCCTCCGCTTCGTGGATTTCGGTATCGGGATATTGGGCATAAACCGACGCCTCTATCAAGTTACGGTACCCTTCCGGGGTGCGAATATAAAAATGTACGCCACCGGCAAACCCCACCAACTCAAAAGAGATCCAGTCCTCTCTCAAATGGCCTTCTATGTATTTTTGAGAAAAACGGAGACCGAATGAGTAAATACTGTAAACGGCAGCAAAAACCTGCTCCATCGCCTTAGGAGTCTTTTCAATGACCGCCGGAATCTTAATTTCCAACAGCGTCCACTTAATACTTCTAAGATAACCAATGTAAACGTGGTAAACCCAGAATTTCCAAAAAACAAAACCAAGAGCCAAAGGCAAAACCACCCACCAAGTGAGGGCAAAAACTGCGATTATGTTGTTAACGATTGCGGAAAGAGCTTCTAAGATCACTAAGTAAATTATACCAGAGTCGTATAACGGCCGTCACCTAATCGTTTAAAGTTCTTGCGATTCTGAAGGTTTATTAAAATGGTATTTTCCTTAAAAAGCCGCTGTTTCAAAACCGTCTTCACAATATCGTTTGATTTCATCGGCCCGTGTTTTTTCAGAAAGTGGCCGATAATTTCTTTGGCAGTGCCCGGCACAACGCCGAACTCGCCCAAGGTATAAGTTCCCTTCCCGACCAGAACAAACCTCTCGTCTTTTATTAGCTCGTTGTGGATAGTCGGCGCATGAGCTTCTTTTTGACGTAAATTACTGACCAGTGAAGCGATTTCGTTAAAGTGAAGCGGCCGCTTTTCCTTTTTCAAAACCAAATAAGCCCAATCACGAGCCGTTTTCGGATTAATTTCCGGCCGACTGGACAAGCCGAACTCGCCAAAAACATTTTGGGCGATTCTTTTTGAAACTGAAGCATAATTGCTGGCAACGGTATCGGCAAGGCCGAATTTCTTGGCAGCCGTGTCAAAAACTGCCGCAAAGTTTCCCTGTTCGGAATTTTTCAGCACATAGCTCACAAAACTCATTGCATTTTTCTGATTGGCTTCACTAAGATACCAGTAGGGGTAGAAGTTGGCGCTGTCCTTGGAATAATGAAAACGCTTGGACATTTCCAATAAAAACTTTACTTGATTAGATCGCGCGGCGCCGCCCAGATTTTCCACCAGCAAGTCCTCACGCTTTATTCCACCGGAATTTTTTAACTGTAGAGAAACGGTCTTTATAAAATCGCCAAAACCATTGCCGGAGGCACTGTCCTTGGCTCCCTTTATACCCAAGGCTTCAATTTGGCGAATCCGTTCGCGGGTCAGGCCATATTTATTGCCGAGCTCCGCCAAAGTTAGCATTGGCAATCCGGAAATTCCATAACGACCCTCTAAAATTTCTTTTTGGCGGTCGGAAAGACTGGTCAAACAGATTTTTATTAAACCGTTTATTTTTGCGCCATCAATCATATTGCTTGGTATATTACCACAATTAGCGCCAAAGTGTCAACAGGGGGCTGGCGACAAAGATGGATGAATACGTACCCACTACTGTTCCGACCAAAATGGTTAAAATGAAGTATTGAAGTGTTATGGGGCCGAGGAAATAGAGCGCCAGCAAAGTTAACACCAATGTTAGCGAGGTATTCACCGATCGGGCTAGCGTTTGATTAACGCTTTTATTAACCAACTGGTTGAAATCGGCCCGTACCCCGCCCTCAATTCTAAGATTTTCTCTGATGCGGTCAAAAACCACAATTGTATCGTGCACAGAAAATCCCATTACCACCAAAATAGCTACTATAAAATTCGTGTCCACTTCGACGTGGAAAAGATACCCTAAAACGGCGAACATTCCCGCCGGTATCAGCGTGTCATGAAACAAAGTAACCAAGGTAATCACGCCGTACTTCCAAGAACTTACCGGCTGGGAAACCTTGCGGAAAGCAAACGCGACATACAACGAAATGGTGACCAGCACTAATGCAAACGCCCAAATCGCTTTCCTTCTCAAATCGTTGCCGACTGCCGGCCCGATGTTTTGAAATTGCAATTCTTCCACGGCGCCGAATTTTGCGGAGAGCTCGGTCAATTTCTGCGCTTTTTCTTGGTCAGTTAAATTTTTGAGGCGAATCATAATATCGCCGTTATCCCCCGGCGTAATAAGCCCTTCCGGGAAAAAATTTTGCAGCTCCGCGCGGTCCGGAGCAGAAGCAAATTGTAACTGCCAGGAAACACCTCCGGCAAAATCAATTCCGGGTGTCAGGCCAAATTGCCAAATGGCAACTATACTCGCCAAAACCAGAACTCCAGAAAGCGTTAGAAAAATAAATTTATTTTTAATGATTGGCAACATAGTTGGTGTTATTGTTGGTATTATTTTTGATGAATGCGCGAAGAATCACCCGACTAACGGTGATCGCACTGAACATACTCAATAGCACGCCAAGAAACAGCGTAAGGGCAAACCCCCGAACGAAACTGGAAGTAAGGTAATAAAGAATGGTGGTGGTTAGCATCGTGGAAATGTTTGAATCGCGAATGGAGGGCCAGGCGCGGCGGAAACCTTCTTCAAGCGCGGCGGCGCGTGAAACCCCCTTAGCGCTTTCCTCTTTGGTACGGGCGAAAATCAAAATGTTAGCGTCAACCGCCATACCGATTGACAAAATAAAACCCGCGACGCCGGCCAGTGTCATGGTAATGCCAAATATCTTAAAGATGGCCAGCGCGTATACTATATAGAAAATAAGCGCCAACGCCGCCACAAAACCCAACCGCCCGTAATACAAAATCAGGAAGAGTATAATAGCCAAAGTTCCAATGGCACCGGCTGTTATCGCCTTATTAAGCGAGTCCAGACCCAATGAAGCGCCAACGGTTTGGCGGCTTATGAGCGAGAGCGGAGCCGGTAAGGCTCCGGCATTAAACAGGCTAACCAGCCGTTGAACTTCTTGAAACGTAAACTGGCCGGTAATCTGCGCATTGCCGCCGCTAATAACCTCTTGAACAGTCGGCATGGAAATTAGCTCATTATCCAAAAAAATAGCCAGCGGCTTTCCGACATTCAGCTTGGTTAATTCCTCAAATATTTTCGCTCCTTCGGAATTGAACTGAACGGTAATCAGCGGCTCATTGGTGTTGCGATCGGAACTGACTTCGGATTTTTGCAAATAACGCCCGGTGAGCTGGGTGGGCCGGAAGTTAAGTTTGGCATCTACCCCTTCTCCGGTTTGGTCAACTTCGCGGAAATCCAAAAGCGCCGTCCGCCCAATCTGTTTTATGGCCTCCTCAACATCTTGAATGCCGGCAAGCTCCACTATCAACTGGTGGGATTCGCCGACTTTGGCGGTCGTCACCCGCGGCTCGCTGAACTTCCGCCTACTAAATCCAAACCCAAGCGCCAAGGCAAAAAACTTTTTCCAAAAACCTGAAAAACCAAAAGGCCGGCCGTAACCGCCGAAACTATTATCAAAAAGAATTTAAGGTTGTTTTTACCGGACGGGTTCATGAATGACAATTGCTTGCGGAAAAGTGATTTTCATTATACTATACCTCATAGTTTTTTGAAAAGAGGCGCACGATGGAGTCTGTGGCAATTGCGATTTTGAAAATCGCGTTTGGCTTCGGAATAATTCTTGCAGTTCATGAGCTCGGCCACGCGATTGCGGCAATGCTTTGCGGCATCAAGGTCCAACGTTTCAGCATAGGTATCGGACCGGGACTAAAAATCAGAAACGTGCCCAAGCTGAACGAACTTGTCATCACCCCGTTTGTCATCGGCGCGTACGTTATGCTGGACGAAAATGACCTTGCCCGCAAATCTTTCTGGAAAAGAAATTTTGTGTATGTCGCCGGCATGCTTAGCAACGTTATCGTGGCAATTCTGATTTTGATTGCATACGGCGTTGCCGTATCCAAGGCAATCGGGGTTTCTTTCTATATTTGGCTGGCCGGCTGGCCGCTGACCATCAGTATGCTCACGTCGGGCGCGGTGGCGCCTTCCGAAGCCGTGTCCGGACCTATCGGTATCGGACAGATGATGGCCGGGAGTCAATTTCCGTATTTTATTACCCTGGCACTGTTGAATCTGGCCGTGGCAATGTTTAATTTGTTGCCGCTTCCGCCTTTTGACGGCGGTCATATGATGACTTCCGTTTTGGAAAAAATAATGAGCAAGGAGCGGCTGAAAAAGACGGTTTTCGTTCTGCAGATGGTCGGACTGGCATTCATAGGTTTCCTGCTGGTTTTTGGAACCATCGGAGACCTTTCAAAGATTTTTAAACCCCCTTCTCGGTAAGGGGGTTTTTTATTTGAACTTAAGATGGCCGCGGCCATGACAGCGCTGACAAACCAGAGCCACTTTGAAATCGCTGTATTCAAAAAGACATCCGCCCCAATCTTTTGTGTTTCGCTCGGATTGAAGGTCTAAATTTTTGCGCAATTTTTCCAGCGCTTCTTGAGCCGATCGCGCTTTGATATCGCGGTGGGTGTTGCTCGTTGCTGTCTTGTGAGTGTTGGGATCCGTTGCCGTAACCGCGTAAAAAATTCTGTACGGTCGCGGAGCCACAAACCATCGCAACGGTGTTTTATCTTTCCGGCGCCTGGTTTTATTGCGACGCACGTTTGCCCCTAGTAAGAACTATGTTGAAGTTTAAATTATGACCAAAATTTGTCAAACCGGCATTTTTATATTAAATTACAATGTAAGGAAAGCCCCCATACCTGCCTGCCGGCACCTGTCTGCCCTGCCTGCCGGCAGGCAGGCGACAGGCAGAGGCAGGGCTCAATGGTAGGGCAACTGCCTTTAATGAGGCATTGCCTCATCAATTGGTTCGCTCGTTAAAAATAAAAACAGATAAAAAGATTGTTGGCATAGTGCCCCCATAGCTCAGTGGTAGAGCAGCTGCCTTTTAAGCAGTTGATCTAGGTTCGATTCCTAGTGGGGGCACCAGATAAAATTTTCAATTTACAATTTTTAATTTTCAAAACATTTGTTTGGGGCTCACCCCAAGAAAGTCTTCTGAAAGGAATTGGCGGAGCCGCGAAAGCAGGGTCTTTTATTTATAATAGGAGGTTAAATAAAAGTTTCGCGGCGAGCCCATAGGCGCCTGCCTGCCGGCAGGCAGGCTCACCGATGCAAGGTCGGAGCGAATTCCGTTCGGATATTTTCAAACAGACACCGCAAAAATCAAAATCACCCACTGGGGGTGTTTTTGATTTTTCTTGGTGGGATTCGAACTAAGCCGCACCCCATGTTGGAAGGCAGCCCAGGTGGTATGACGCGTCATACCACCTGGGCGCTGGAAACCCGAACCTGCCTGCCGCCTGTCTGCCGACAGGCAGAGGTAGGGATTCCTAGTGGGGGCACCATTGATTTATTACTTGATTTAGATGTAGTCTGTGCAAAGCGAGTCAAGATTAGCGCGGGAGGCAAAAGGATGAAAATATTGAAATCGCACTTTGTCATTGAAGATAATATTGACGGCGAACGTATTCTGAAAAACTTAGAACGGTACGGCCGAACTTGTTATAAGTCCGAGGATAGAATAACTGCGGGTTCTGCAAGGAAGTTTATTGCGGCAATTCTTAAAAGTGGCCATGAATCCGTAATTGAACATGAAAAAGTCACGGTGCGAATTATCTGCGATCGGGGCGTAACGCACGAAATTGTGCGCCATCGGGTTGCCTCATATTCGCAAGAATCTACCCGCTACTGTAACTACAGATCGCGCGGTATTCAAGTTATTGAACCTTTTTTCTTTGTCGGTAACGAACAGAAGTATCAGATATGGCTGAATGCAATGAGTGCTTGCGAAAA
>LCOU01000013.1 GCA_001003205.1 Parcubacteria group bacterium GW2011_GWA2_47_8b
ATGATGTCGCGGACGGCGTAATAGCCGCCGCTCACCTGCCCGTCGGGACGCACCGAGACCATCTCCCCGGTCGTGCGTTCGCCGGACGGATCCGCCTCCTCGCTGGAGGGATTCGATGCGAGTCGCTGGGCGAAAGTGGTGGAATTCTTCACCCCGGGTCCGGCAGAGGAAACGCCGGCCGTCCCCGCCACAAAGAAACAGGTTTATTAACTAACTGAATCCCAACTAACAACAGCCCCGATGGACATCGGGGCTTTTTTTATCCCGCATCTTTCGGAAAGCACAACCGCCTTCGGTGGTATGACGCGTCATACCACCTGTCGTTTGGTGCACGAAACATCCCGTAGGGTTAACCATATAAAGGGGTGCAAAAGATGAGGGGTTGACAAATTTGGGGAATTGGTGTACAGTCAGTAACGGAACATTGATTGATTTAACTCTTTTTTGGAGGGTTTTATGTCGCAGAGCACGACGAAGCAGACCCTGTCCCGGAAGATGTTCGCCCTGGCGCGGAAGCTGCGCCTGGGGAAGGGCATCCAGGGAACGAGGAAGTACCGGCGCGAAGGGCAGCAGCTCGAGGTGGAGCTGAAGCTCTTCGGAGCCAAGTAGGCGCAGAGGACATCGGGCCTCCGCCCCTCTCTAGTTTCGCAAGAAACAGAGGGGGGCTTTTTTATTGTGTTATAATATGGAAGTATCCAAAACCCTTTATGGCAAAGCCGTACCTCTCCGTCATTGTTCCCGCTTATAATGAGGCCAACCGATTGCCTCTTTGTTTGATTGATATAGACAAGCATTTATCCGAGCAGGAATACTCTTATGAAATAATCGTGGTCAATGACGGCTCCAAAGACGCCACCGCGGAAATAACCGAGCGTTTTCGGCCGCTTATAAACGAGTTGAAATTTATCAATAATCCCCAAAATCAGGGAAAAGGCGCGGCAGTGCGCCAGGGGATGCTGGCCGCCAGAGGCAACTGGCGGGTTTTTATGGACGCCGATAATTCAACATCAATAGTGGCGTTCAATAAAATGCTGCCGTACCTCAACGAAGGCTACGAAATAGTTATCGGTTCGCGAGCCGCCAAAGGCGCCAAGCTCAATCCGCCACAGTCCATAATCAAGCGGCTGGCCGGAAAGCTGGGCAATCTTTTTATCCAGCTTTTGTTGCTACGCGGCATTTGGGACACCCAATGCGGATTCAAGTGTTTTTCCGAAGACGCGGTCAAAAGAATTTTTCCGCTTTGCAGAATAAACCGCTGGGGTTTTGATATGGAAATTCTGGCGCTCGCCAGACTGCTGGGATACAGGATAAAAGAAATGCCCGTCTACTGGGTCAATGACCCGCGGTCGCACGTGAGTTTCAAATCTTATCTGCAAGTTCTTTGGGAGGCCGTTAAAGTTCGCTGGTGGATAAAGCGAAAGGTTTACAAAACCTAACAAATCGTATTAAACTATCTACCTATGGATTACCACTTATCGCCCGAGCGGCTTGAAGATTTAAAAAAAGAGCTGATTGAATTAAAAACAGTCAAGCGCGCCGGAATCGCCGAGCGTTTGAAGCGCGCCAAAGAGTTGGGCGACCTTTCGGAAAACGCCGAATATATGGAAGCGCGGGAGGAGCAAAATCAAATTGAGACCCGCATTGTGGAGCTTGAAGATATGGTTAAGAACGCCGTCGTTATCAAACACGCCGCCAGCGGCAAAGTCCAAATCGGCTCCACTGTTGAGGTGGAAAAAGACGGGCAAAAGATGACCTTTAGCATCGTTGGCCCCAACGAAGCCGACCCGCCTTCCGGCAAAATATCCAACGAATCTCCGCTCGGCAAAACATTTTTAGAAAAAAAAGCCGGCGAAACAGCCAAAGCGAAAACGCCATCCGGCGAAGTGAGTTATAAAATCCTCTCCATCAAATAATAATGCTTGAGGACATCATCAAAGAACGGCTTAGGAAGAAAAAAGACCTGGAAAATCTGGGGCGCGATGTTTATCCGTCAAAAATTAAAAGAACGCATCTGATAGCCGACGCGCTGGGGTCTTTTGCCGCTCTGGCCAAACAAAAAAAGAAGGTTTTTATTGCCGGTCGGGTTATAGGGCTGCGCATTCAGGGCGGCGTCGGTTTTGCGGATGTGCAAGACGGCAGCGGCGCCAAAATCCAAGTCGTCTTAAAAAAAGATATTCTGGCCGATTTCAACGTCTTAAAAAACGATTTGGATATCGGCGATTTTCTGGAGGTTTCCGGGCCGCTTTTTAAAACCCAACGGGGCGAAAAAAGCGTTGATGTAAAAAGCGCCCGCATCATAGTAAAAAGTTTGCGTCCGCTTCCGTCGGTCTGGCACGGCCTGAAAGACGTGGAGGAGAGGTTTCGCAAGCGCTATCTTGACCTAATTTTAAACGCCGACGTTAAAGAACAATTGGCGCGCCGTTCCCAAATCGTGGAATATATCAGAAATTTTCTGACAAAGGAGGGCTTTCTGGAAATGGAGACGCCGATTTTGCAGCCAATTCCCGGCGGAGCAAACGCGCGCCCGTTCGTTACTCATCACAATGCCCTGGATGCCGATTTTTATTTACGAGTTGCCCCCGAGCTCTACTTAAAACGTCTTCTAATTGGGGGTTTTGAGAAAATTTTTGAAATCGGCCGCAATTTCCGCAACGAGGGGATTGACCGCGACCACAATCCGGAATTCACCGCCCTGGAACTGTATTGGGCTTACCAAGATTACGAAGGATTAATGAAATTTACCCAGGGACTTCTCAAAAAATTCATACCCGGCAAATGGAAAACAGTCGCCTTCGCCGAGGTATTTAAAAAATTCGCGGGGCGGGATTGGAAAACAGCGAAATCTGGCGAGCTGGAGGAAATATACAAAAAGGAGGTACGGCCAAAAATCGTTGAACCGACTTTTGTTGTTGACTACCCGGAAAGTATTATGCCGCTTGCCAAACTTAAGGAGAACGACCCGGCTCTTACCGAAAGTTTCCAGGTCATCGTCAACGGCGTTGAAATTATTAAAGGATTTTCCGAACTTAACGATCCCGCCATCCAACGCGCGCAAATGGAGCGGCAAGAAAAGAGCTTTCGGGCCGGGAATCCGGAAGCGTCCCGCTTGGACGAAGATTTTTTAGAGGCATTGGAATACGGTATGCCTCCGGCCGCCGGCCTGGGATTGGGCATTGACCGCCTTGCGGCGCTTGTAGCCAAAAGCCACAGCGTAAAAGAAATTATCGCTTTCCCGACCCTGCGCCCGAAAGAATAATCTTATATAATAAAAGCTATGTTAGACGTAGAACTTATACGCCGCGAGCCCGAAAAAGTTAAAGCGGGCATCAGCAAAAAAAACGCCGACCCGGCACTGGTGGACAAATTTTTAGAATTGGATAAAACGTGGCGGGAGCGCACCAAAAATGTTGACGAATTGCGCGCCAAATTAAATCAATTAAGCAGAGAACGTAAAATAGACGAGGCTAAATTGGTTAAAGAAAAATTGAAAGGCGTTGAATCCGAACTGCCGGAAATGGAAAGCAAGCGATTGTCGGCGCTAAAAGCATTACCAAATCTACCTCTGCCCGACGTCCCGGAAGGCAAAAATGAAACGTTCAACAAAACTTTGCGCGAAGTAGGGAAGAAGCCGGTTTTTGATTTTCCGCCGCGAGATTACATTGAAATCGGGCAAAAACTGGACCTAATTGACACGGAAAGGGCCGCCAAGGTTTCCGGCAGCCGCTTCGGCTACCTAAAACACGAAGCGCCTCTGTTGGAATTCGCCCTAATTCAATTGGTGCTTAATTTTGTAACCAACGAAAAAAATATTCAAAAAATCATCAAGGAAAATAAATTGTCCATCGCCCCGAAGCCCTTTATTCCGGTCGTCCCGCCGGTTCTAATCAAGCCCGAGTCTATGGAGGCAATGGGCTACATGGAGCGAGGGGGAGAGGAAATATACTACCTGGAAAAAGACAAGCTTTATCTGGTCGGCACTTCGGAACAGTCTGTCGGTCCGATGCATATGAATGAAAGTTTTAACAAGGCCGCTTTGCCGCACCGGCACATCAGCTTTTCAACCTGCTTCCGGCGCGAGGCCGGCTCTTACGGAAAAGATACCAAAGGCATTTTGCGCGTCCACCAGTTTGATAAATTGGAAATGTTTATAACTTGCGCTCCGGAAACTTCGGGTGACGAACATAAATTATTGCTTGGTATAGAAGAAAAATTGATGCAGGCGCTGGAATTGCCATACCGGGTGTTAAGTATCGCGGCCGGCGATCTGGGAGATCCGGCGGCTGCCAAGTACGACATTGAGGTCTGGTTGCCCGGCCAGAAAGAGGGGGCGGGGGAATATCGGGAGACTCATTCCGCGTCCAATACCACCGATTATCAGGCGCGCCGCCTGAATGTTAAGTACAAACCGGAGGGAAAATTCGTCCATATGCTCAATGGCACGGCTTTTGCCATCGGCAGGATTTTAATCGCGATTATTGAAAATTACCAAACAAAAAAAGGCACCATTAAAGTACCTAAAGCGCTGCGAAAATATGTTGGCCTTAAAGAAATAGTGAGGTAAGAAAATCTCCTCGGCACTGCCCGGGGAGATTTTATTTGTAAACAACACTGAAACCGAAATATATCGCCAGCATTGAACAGGCATTGTTAACGGCGTGAAAGAGCATCGGGTAGAGGATGGATTTCGTTTCTTGCATCAGCCAACCAACAAGCAGTCCGTACGCAAAAACCGTAATCGGATATTGGTGGTCTGCGGCCCAAAAATAGTTGAAGCCAAGCAATACCAGCCAGTATAGAACGCCTCCGGCAACCATTAGACGCTTTTTGTCCGGGAACTCTGCCGCGACAAACAGCGTAATCAGTAGGACCAGAAAGGCCGGTCCCCGAAAAACAAGCTCCTCCGTAACTGGAGCAAACACCATAAAATTGAAAATGCCCCGTCCGTTCTTCAATTCGCTCAAGAAGTAATCCCGAAGCATTGCGGACTCTTCCGCGGACTGCGGCATCAAAATCTTGTGCACGAAAATCGTCAGCACAACGGGAATCATTAAAAAAATCGCTTTTACGGCCGGATGGTAGGAGCGAAACCGTTTCAGTAAACTCATAAGCCACCTCTTTTCAATGGCCGGGATTTCAGTTAATCTGTAAAAGAACTTACCGATATTATGACCCTAAATAAGGTATTTGTAAATATAGACGCGCGGGCGGTTGAACATAACGTTGCGGCCATCCGCCGGCTTTTGGCCGGCAAAACTCGCCTCTGGGCAGTGGTAAAGTCCAATGCCTACGGCCACGGACTCGTGGCTTTTTCAAAATTGGCTGATAAATACGGAGTAGACGGATTCTGCGTGGACAGCGTTGTTGAGGGCGAAAAACTCCGCAAGGAAGGAATAAAAAAACCGATTTTAGTTCTCGGCCCGACATTCAAGCCACTGCTGGAATCCGCGGCAAAAAACAAAATCACCATCACGGTTTCCAGTTTTGACGGACTGGCGGAACTGTCCCAATCCCGCTTTAGGCCCGAATTTCACCTCAAAATTGACACCGGCATGCATCGCCAAGGATTTTACCCGGAAGAGTTGCCTCGGGCAATTACCATAATTAAAAATTCAAAATTCCTGCCTGCCGGCAGGCATGGGAAAATTGAAAATTGCCTGAAAGGCGCTTATACGCATTTCGCTTCGGCAAAAGACATAAACTATCCGGCATTTACCGAGGGACAATTTCGTATTTTTCAAAAGGCTGTTTCGCTTTTGGATAAAGCCGGCTATAAACAAATCACAAAACACGCAGCCGCCACTGGTGGCACATTGGTCAACCCGAAATACCATTTGGACGCCGTCCGAGTAGGAATCGGGCTCTATGGCTTGTGGCCATCGCCGGAGTTGATGACCCAATTTCCGAAGATAAAGTTGCGGCCGGTCCTGTCTTGGCAGGCGATAGTCAGCGAAGTAAAAAATCTCAAACCGGGAGATTTCGTCGGCTATGATTTAGTTGAGCGCGTCTCTAAAAAAACTAAAATGGCGATAGTGCCAGTAGGTTATTGGCACGGGATTCCGCGGGCGCTTTCCGGAATCGGCGAAGTGTTAATCAGCGGGAAACGATGCCGCATACTGGGAAGGGTCTCTATGGACTTGATTTCGGTTGACGCAACGGGAGTGAAGTGCGTGCGAGGATCCAGAGTGACCCTTATCGGCAGACAGCGGGGTGAGGAAATCAACGCCTACGAAATCGCCAGGAAACTCGGCGCTAGCTACTACGAATTGTTAACCAGGATCAATCCACTGACCGAGCGGAGGGTTGTCTAATGGAAATATTTTTTTCTAAAGCCCAACGCGATCGTTATTATCACCGGCTAAGGATAAAAATTTACTTAATCGCGGGCGCGGTCTCGCTGTTTTTTGTTTTGGGCGCCTGGCTCGTCCTGAATTTCCCGCTGTTAAGGATTAATAAATTTGAACTGGTCAATTTGCAAAGCGCCGAGGAAGCGCGCGGCATTATTTTAAATAACTGGCTTGCCCGGTTTTTGGGTTTCAACAATTTTCTTTCGTGGCCGTCCCAAGTCAGCGACATTGAAATAAAAAAGGAATATTTCGGCAGAATATTAACGCTTACCAGGACGGAAAAACCCAGTTTTGCCATTTGGTGCGCTCGCGAATGTTATTGGATAGACAACGCTGGTATCGCGCTGGAACCGGCCCCGGACACCGAGGGGCTGTCTATCCTAAAAATTTCTGACTCGCGCGACATTTTACTCGCGATTGGAAAACCGGTGATAAATGGGCAGTCTCTTTCTAATATCATCAAAATCGTAGAGGGTTTAAAAACCACGCCTCTGCGGCCGGAAAAATTTGAGGTTAACGAAGAAGATCGGGAATTTCGGGCAACCGGTTCGCGGGGCGAAAAACTTATTTTCAGTTTGCAGTTTGAGCCATCCGCGAAAATTTTTTCCTATCTTGCCGAAATTACGCAAAATGGACGGCTCAAAAGTTCCGCCTATGCGGATTTTACCGTTGAAAATCGCATCTATTTAAAGCCGCGCTAGTCTGCTTGTCCCAGCCGATAAATAAAGATTGACGTGCCGGCGCGGGCGTGTGGTTTGTACGGCTCCGCCAGCCACTGATATTCATCTTGCGGCGAGCGCCGCTGCGTCCCAGCAAGTTTTGCCTTGGCGCTTTGAATTGTATTAATGGAAACCGCGAGCCATTTGATGCCTTCGTTAATCGGATTCCCCTTGGCCGACCACCAATTCTCGGCCCATTCGCCAAGATAATACTTTGGATTGCCGCCGCCGAAATAATCCACCGCGATTTTTTCCGTCTTCGGCAAGTTGCTTTCCGCCCAGGTTTTTAAGCGCTTCAAATCCTGGCCCCAGTCATAATTTGAATCGGTAACATAGCGCCAGCCGCCATCAAGCCCGCCAAACATAAAATTGAAATAAGACAAAAAATGCGGAGCCGCCGACGCGGAGGACGCCAAGTACCAAATCAGCAGAACCGCCAGCAATGCCGATTTTAGAGAAAGACTGAAAATTTGGCGATAAATGACGGAAATTTTTATGGCAAAATTACGCATTAAATCCAAATTGCCTATGCTAAACCACTGCTTAATTCCACCGGCGGCAAGAATATAAATGAAAGGCAGTGTCGGCAGGATATGGCGAATGCCTATATTAAGGTTGCTGGTGATGCTAGAGAGCCAGTAAATGGCAATAAAAGCCGTCATTGCGAATTCGGCAAAATGCGTCGTCAGATAATCAACCAATTTCCTAGATCGCCTGAAAATTACTGCCAGAGCCGCTCTGCCTGTGTTGTACGCCCCCAGTCCGAAAGCAAAGAAAATTAAAATCAGTGACGCAACCGGCTCTTTCATTAATAAAACGAGCGGAAAATAATCGCGACGGGCCTGATTGGAAAGCTCGTCCGAAAAGTAATAGGTATTGCCGCCCGAAGAACGCTGCAAAACCATAAAAAATCCCGACAGGTATTCCGCCGCCGGCCGCAAAATCGGGCTTCCGGACATCCAAACCACCGATTCGGCAAGCCAATGCGGGTTGAAATTAGACAAATTGGCCTGCGCGTCAGTTACTTGCTTCTCAACCGGGTAATTCCAGGTAAGCGGCAAATAACCCAGGTAAACTATTATGAATCCGATAGAAAACACCCAGAACAAGGATTTAATATAATGCCACGCCTGGGCCGAAAAACGCCGCCAAACCAAGAAATAAACTCCGGCCAAAATTATAAAATAGGGCGCTAAAAGTACTGCCGAAAATTTCAAAAGCTGGGCAAAACCGAAAGCGAGGCCCGCCCATAAAAGCGTTTTGCGGCTCGGCCGCGAGAGTAAATTCAAAAAGGCGACGGTAGCGGCAAACATTCCAATGGCAGCACCGATATCCGTAGTGACATAGTGCCCATGGGCAAGCACCGTCGGCGAAAAAGCGAATAAAAACGTCGGTAAAAACGCCCACCATTTTCCCATCAGATTTTTGGACCAAAAATAAATGGCGATAATAAGAATCAGCGTCAGAATAATCGGCACCACTCGCGCCCAGGAAATGATTTTGTCGGCGTCATTGCCCGATTCGTATAAAAACTGGCCGCCAATAGTCCATTGGCCGTTAACGTCTCTCGTCCAAGCCAGGCTGTCGGTCGGAAATTTCAAATTCTGGAATAAAAGCGGGATGGCGGACAATAGTTTCACCAACGGGGGATGTTCGGGATTCAATCGGTAATCCAAATAGCGCGCGTAACTATAGCCGGCGGGTATATGAGCCAGCTCGTCAACGATTGCCGAGTCGCTTTTTGCGGCATTAAACATTAAAATACCGGACAAAAGCGCAATCAGTCCGAGCAGCACCAAACGCGCGCACGATGATAGCTTCGTCATTAGTTTAATTATATCATGTAGATAGGAGACCAGGATTCAAGCTACCGTCAAATTTAGAAGAGGGAATTTGAGACAAGTTCTAGGAACGACGAGGAGGTTGTGCTGTCAGCACTCCGACGAGGAGTGACGAAGAAATTGGCCAAATTCTCTCTTCCCTTCGGGTGAGCCAATTCCCATCCATCTTCTTTGTTACTCGTATGTTTTTTAAGTTTCCAAAAAATGATTCAAAGTTCGCCTGGACCCAGCACATCAAGGACAAGATGCTTTTTTACCATATTTCCGAACAGAAAATTAAAACCGTTATTAAATCGCACGACCGCAAAGAGCAGGGGATCGCGCCAAACACCCTGGCGGTTATGAAACGCAATGACACGCCGAAAAGAAAAGAAGAAATATGGATTATGTACCAAATCCAACCCAAAAGCGCTAAATACACTATGATTAGCGCCTGGCGCTACCCGGGAAAAAGCAAAGCGGGGAAACAAATCCCGATACCCGACGAAATTCTCGCCGAAATTAAAAAAGAGTGGTTCTAAGCCACTCTTTTTGATTGATTTTACACCAGAGGTTCGGTCAGCCCGTTATTCTTAACCAATTCCTTACAAACCATTAAGCTTTGGATTTCGTTCGTGCCTTCAAAAATTCTGTTGATGCGCGCGTCGCAATACATTCGCGCAATCGGGTAGTCTATCATGTAGCCGTAGCCGCCAAACACCTGCACGGCAGCGTCAATAGCCTGTCCGCCCATTTCCGAGCACATCCACTTCAGAATCGCGGCCTCTTCTCTGATGTCCGCCCCTTGGTCGGCTTTTTCCGCCGCCTTGTAGATGCCGGCTTCCATCAGATAAATCGTGGCGCGAATCTTCGCGAGATAAACCTGAATGATTTGGAACTCCAAAATCGACTGCCCAGACCGCTTGGTCTGTACGGCATGGTTGTATGCCAACTTAAGCGCCTCTTTAGTCGCTCCCAAACAGCCGGCAGCCAGTGACAGCCGTCCGCCGTTGAGGGCAATCATCGCAACTTTGTAACCCTGTCCGACGCGTCCCAGAACGTTTTCCGGGGGAATCCGGACATCGTCAAAAGTGATGTTAGCAGTTCGCGAGGCGTGAATGCCGATCTTCTCTTCAACCCGCTCCACTTTGAACCCAGCCAACGCGGTATCCATAATGAAGGCCGTAATGCCGTTGCGACCCGACTCTTTGTCAGTTTGGGCAAAGACAATCATGAAGTCCGCAATGTCGCCGTTGGTAATGAACTGCTTGCGGCCGTTCAATGTCCACGAGCCGTCTTCCGCCTTCACGGCCATAGTTGAAAGGTTGAAAGCGTCGGAACCGGCGTTGGGCTCGGTCAGGGCAAAAGCCCCAATCATGTCGCCTTCAATACCGGCCTTGAGGTACTTGCCCTTTTGTTCCGCGGTGCCAAACAAATAGATTGGCATACAGCCGAGGCCCATATGGGCGCCGACGACTGCCGCCAGTGAGCCATGCACGCGGGCGATCTCTTCCATCAGAATGCAGTAACCAACCTTGCCCAATCCAACACCGCCGTATTCTTCGGGGAAGGGGATTCCGAACATCTCCAGCTCCACCGCCATCCGCTTGAGTAGCTCTCGCGGAATTCGCCGCTCGGCCTCCATCTTTTCAACATTCGGTCTAACTTCCCTGACTAAGAAACTACGAACGGTATCGCGAATCATTTTCAACGTTTCCGCTTTGTCATTCGCATTCTCGGTTTTGGAAGCTGGATCGGCAACGGACGCCTTTTTGGGAAGCGGCTTTTTCAGAAACTTCGCCAAATACTCCTGCGCTTTTTCCGTAACCACGAGCCGGGCGAACAAGTCCTGCTCAAGCTTCAGCGCTTCCAAACGCGGCAGACGCAATCCCTGGCTAACAGCGTCAAGAATAATGTCACGAGCCTCCGGCCGCGAATCATTCAGCGGTGCTGTCTTGAGGGCATCGTCAATCTCCGATTCTGGAACTTCGCGCCAGTATCCACGCTGGGCATTCAGAGTCCAGCCATCTTTCGTATTTTCCGCGATCCACTTTTTGACGCCGACGGCTAGTAACGTACCCTTCGGCACCACTTCATCAATCAAACCCAAATCTTTGGCCTGCTTCGCGTCAATCATTTCACCGGAGACCAGCAAAGAAAGCGCCTTGCGAAGGTTAATCAGGCGCGGCAAACGCTGCGTGCCGCCCATTCCGGGAATAATGCCTAAATTGATTTCCGGCTGCCCAAAAATGCTGTCTTCGGTAGCGATCCGATAATTACAGGCCATGGCAATTTCGTTGCCCCCGCCAAAACAAAACCTGGTAATGGCGGCGATCGTCGGCTTGCCGA
>LCOU01000014.1:0-16270 GCA_001003205.1 Parcubacteria group bacterium GW2011_GWA2_47_8b
CCGAAAAAATTCTGAACGGAGAGGTATCGCGCGGCACTACCGTGAAAGTCGCTTTTGATAATAATTTCATTTTCAAAAATGTTTAAAAACATCAACAAAGTGGTAAAAGTTTTCGTGATTGCCGACTTTTTTTACAATTCGGCTTTTTCCTCGTTCGCGCCGATTTTCGCCATTTTTATTACCGGACAAATTGCCGGCGGTTCGGCCAGCGTCGCCGGTTTCGCGACAGCTATTTATTGGGCGGTTAAATCAATCTGCCAGTTGCCGATCGCCCGTTTTTTGGACAGAACCGACGGCGAACACGACGATTTCTGGGCGATGTTTGTCGGTTATTTTTTGAGCGGTTTGGTGCCGATAGCTTACATTTTTGTCAGGGAGCCGTGGCACTTATATGCTATCCAGGGTGTTTACGGGTTTATTATGGCTTGGGTGGTGCCCGCTTGGTACTCAATTTTCACCAGGCACGTTAATAAGTGGCGCATCAGCTTTGAATGGAGTTTGGAAAGCGTTTTCTCGGTGGGGTTAGCCACCGCGGGGGCGGCGGCTCTCGGCGGTTTTATGGTAGACAGACTGGGCTTCCAGACTTTGTTTTTGGCCGCCGGTGTGTTGGCGATGTTAACTTCGTTGCTATTTCTTACTCTTAGACCCAGTTTGTTTGGCCGGAACCATCAAGACAGGGTGTTACCCGAACGCCGGCATCAAAATTTCTAGTCCTCAATGAAGGTTTCTAATCAGGAGATAGCAAATATCTTGTATGAAATCGGGGAGTATTTGGAGATGCAGGACGTGGCGTTCAAACCGCGCGCCTACGAAAAAGCCGCCCAAACAATAGAATCCCTGGCAGAGGACGCCGGAGATATTTATAAGAAGGGCGGGCTAAAAGCATTGGAAAATATTCCCGGCATCGGGGTTTCTATTGCCGAAAAAATAGAGGAATTGTTGAAAACCGGAAAATGCCAAGAACACGAATTACTGAAGAAAAAAACGCCCGTTGATCTCGCCAATTTGACCAAAGTGGAAGGATTGGGCCCCAAGAAGATAAAAGTTTTATACCAAAAACTCAAAATAAAAAACATCGGGGATTTGGAGAAAGCGGCCAAGGCCGGCAAAATCGCCGCGTTGGAGGGTTTCGGAGAAAAGAGCGAACAAAATATTTTAAAAGGATTGGAATTTTTAAAAAAAGGCAGCGGCCGTTTTCCTTTGCCGCTGATAATGGGCAACATTATGGAATTGCGCAATCGTTTGAAGAGTTTGAAGGATGTTGAGAGGTTGGAGGTGGCCGGTTCGGTGCGTCGTTATAAAGAAACGGTTGGTGACGCGGATATTTTGGTGATTTCCAAAAATCCGAAACCGATTATGGACTATTTTGTTTCAATGCCGGAAGTGGCGCATGTTTACGCCCACGGCCCGACCAAATCCGCCGTCAAACTTAAGAGTGGCTTGGATGTTGATGTGCGGATTGTGCCGGAAGAATCTTATGGCGCGGCATTGATGTATTTTACCGGCTCTAAAGACCACAATGTCGCTTTGCGAGAGTTGGCGATTAAAAAGGGATACACGCTCAACGAATACGGGCTGTTCAAGGGAACCAAGGAGAAAAAAGGAAAACTGGCGGCGGGGAAAACTGAAGAAGAAATTTATCGTGTACTTGGCTTGGAATATATTGAGCCCGAAATGCGCGAAATGACCGGCGAAATAGAACTGGCGCAAAAGAACAGCCTTCCAAAGATTATCGGTTATGGCGACTTGAAGGGGGATTTGCAAGTACAGACCAATTGGACCGACGGCGAAAAATCAATTGAGGAAATGGCGATGGCGGCGATGAAAATAGGGTTGGAATATATCGCGATAACCGATCACACCAAACGGCTGGCGATGACGCACGGGTTGGATGAAAAGCGCCTCATGAAACAAATGCAAGAAATTGACGAGCTAAATCGTAAATTTAAAATTAAAAATACAGAATTTAAAATTCTAAGAAGTACGGAGTGTGATATTTTGGAAGACGGCAGTTTGGATTTGCCAGACGAAATCTTAAAAAAACTGGATGTCGTGGGAGCTTCGGTGCATTCGCATTTTAATTTGTCGGAAATTGAGCAAACTAAGCGTGTCTGTCGGGCAATGAAGAATCCCAACGTGGACATAATTTTTCATCCCACCGGCCGGATAGTCGGCCGTCGGGAGGCGTATAATTTAGATATGAGTACCATCATTAAGACGGCCAAAGAAACCTGTACGATACTGGAAATTAACGGCTCGGATCGGCTGGACCTGCGCGATCAATATATCCGGATGTGCGTTGATGCGGGGGTTAAAATGTCCATTGATTCTGACGCCCACAATGACTCGCAACTTTATTTTAGCGGTTTTGGAATCGCGCAAGCGCGCCGCGGTTGGGCGACTAAGAACGATATCATCAACGCCTGGTCGGTTGATAAAATGCTTAGTTTTCTGAAATAAAATGGACGGAGGGCTACTTGGACTTGTCAGCGATTACGTCAGCAATTACGGCTATCTGGCGGTTTTCGCCCTGGTTTTTTTGCAGGAATTAGGCGTGCCCAATCCGGTTCCCAATGAACTGGTTTTGATTTTTGCCGGAGCGCTTACTTCCATTGGGGGATTAAGTTTCTGGCTGACATTTTTAACAGCGGTTTCAGCCGACATTATCGGGACAACTATTCTATTTTCCGCCTTTTACTTCTTTGAGCACTATATTATGGAAAAAATTTCCAAATGGCTGCCGCTGAATAAAAAACTGGAAAAAATTAAGGCGACAATTTTAAAACGCGGACGCTGGGGAATATTTTTGGGAAGATTGATGCCGTACTTGCGCGGCTATGTTTCGGCGGCGGCTGGCGTGCTGAATTTGCCTTACCGCGTGTTTTTGCCGATGGTGATAATTTCAGCGGTGCTTTGGAGCGGCGGCTACGTGGTTCTGGGGCATTTTCTTGGTACTCAATGGGAGACCGTGGCGGAGGTCGTTGAGCAATACAAGTGGAGTTTTGTGGCGGTTGTTGTTTCGATTCTAGCTCTTTGGTTTTATTGGCGGTCTCGGCAAAGGCGGAAAAATGTTGTAAAATTAGAAAATGAGAAAAGTGATATCGGCGGGAATAATAATTTTCCGAAAGTCTAAAGGAGACTGTAAGTTTTTGCTGTTATATCACGGCCATAATTATTGGAACTTCCCCAAGGGAAAGCTGGAAGCAACCGAACGAAGCTGGCAGGCGGCGCTTCGCGAGGTCCGGGAAGAGACCGGATTAAAGTCGTCCGAGCTAAAGTTTGTGGAGAATTTTAAGGCCTACGAGCGTTTTACGTTTGGCGGGGCCAAGAACAAGGTTTTCAAAATAGTGATTTTGTACCTGGCGGAGACTCACCAGCCTAACATCACCGTTTCCAATGAACATGAGGGGTACGGCTGGTTCACTTTTAGCGAGGCCAAGAAGGCAATGAGCCGTTATCCGGAAAACATCCGGATTTTAACCACCGCTTACGAATTTTTACGCAAGGACGTCAGGCCCTTGACGAAAAGATAATCACGTGCTATAACCACAGCAGTTATTTGAACCTTTCAAACCCTTACAAGGAGGTTGGCCGTGAAGAGCTTCGGACTTCTGTTCGCGGTGGTCTGTGTCGGTTGCGGCGGCAGCGGCGGTGGTGATGGCGCGGTTCCTCCGGTACCCGGTCACTGCGAGGACGTGAGTCGTCTTGATACCTCGCACGAGCCGACGGAGAATCCAGTCTGGTACTTCAACGCGAGCCATTTCGACAATTTCGGCACCAGGTGGCCGGACGCCAACGTCCACGTTCGTTTCAACCTTCCCGTCGTGAACGGGAGTTGGGACGAGAACTGGATGCCTCCGGCCATTACCGACGGGGTGTTCGCGGAGGTCAACGGCCTGATCGCGGCCAACGGCGGCACGATGCGGTTGATAGTCTGGGACTGGAACACCGACCCCAATGCCACGATTGGCATTGAGGTCTATGACGCCTCGCTGTCGCCGACGCTGGGGCATGGAATCGATACGTCCGTGTCCTGGGACAACGACACCCACGAGATCGCCTACGCATCGGTAAGCCTCGGCGTGTTCTACGACGACAGCTGCAAGCGGGCCTTGCTGAAGGGTGGACTGCTTCAAGCGGTCGGTTTTGCCGGCTACACCAGCGACGGCGGCGTGATGGATGCTGAAATCTACAACGCTGTCGTGACGGACATCGTCAGGGACACCATCGCTGGTCTCTACGCGGTGCCCCCAGGAACAATCTTTGCGCCCTAAGCGCAAAATCCCCCGAAGTAATTCGGGGGATTTTTTTAATTCAAGTTTATTTAACCGCCTCAACTACTTTTTCAAAAACTTTTGGTTCAAACTCGGCGAGATTCGCCAAAATCTTCCTATCCAGTTTTATGTTGTGTTTGCGCAGAGCCGATATTAACCTGCTGTATTTAGTTCCAGCGGCGCGGCTGGCGGCGTTAATTTTGACATTCCAAAGCTGGCGAAAAACACGCTTTCTTTCCTTTCGGCCGCGAAAGGCATGTTCCCAAGCATGAAGCAAGGCTTCCTTAGCCGCGGCTTCTTTGGATTTGCGGCCCCAGCGAAACCCCTTCGTGTATTTGAGCAAACTCTCTCTTTTTTTGTGGGCGATAGTGCCTCGTTTAACCCTGGTCATTAGAAAGAAATATATTTTCTAAACATCCGTCTGTCAACCGCGCTTACTAAACTGTCGCCTTTGCGATGAAGCTGGCGGGCATTTTTTTTGGCGCGACAATGGCCCTGCCCCATCGTGCGTTTTATCAACTTGCCGGTTTTCGTAACCCGTATTCTGCTGGCAACGCTGTTCCTGCTCATTGTTTTAGTTTTTTACCACCTGCATATAGATGCCGCGCCCGCCAACCTTGGGCTCGGTAATTATTTTATGCTCGGGGTTAATCATTGTTATAAATTGATTCAATTTTTCTTTCGCAAAATCCTTGTTGGCTTTTTCCCGGCCCCGCAGCGTCATTACGATTTCCACTTGGTTGCCTTCGGCCATAAATTTATTAACCCTGTCGGCTTTCATTTGGAGGTCGTGGGCCGCTTCGCGGATACTGATTTGCACCTGCTTCATTTCCTGGCCTTTCTGTTGAGCGCGCTGTTTCTTCAGCTTTTTTTCCTGCTGATAGCGAAACTTATCAAAGCTCATTATGCGAGCCACCGGGGGTTTGGCCGAAGCCGCGATTTCTATCAGGTCCAGGCCTTTTTCTTTGGCGAGGGCGATAGCGGCGTCTTTGGCCATTTTTCCCAGACTCTTGCCGCTTTCATCAATTACCATCACTTCCGGAGCCGTTATTTGGTTGTTGATTCGTGGATTTTGGATAAATACAAATATACCAGGCGTTCCTGATAAAGTCAAAATTTGTGGAAGTGGCCGGAGTTGGGAGTAGAGTTTTCTACACCTTCGTCGTCGCGCCTAAAAATTATCTCATTTTTTGGCTTCTAAGTCCGACTCTGGTTCGAATCCTATACCCCAGGATAGTTAAAAATATAGCAAGTAACCTTGATAAAGTCAAAAGAATGTAGGTGCGGCTTCGGTTCAACTCCGTCCGTGAAATTCAAACGCCGCTCTTTATGGGGCGGCATTTAAATTTGTGGAAGTGGCCGGAGTTGAACCGGCATCCAAAATATTTCTGAAATACCATCGACAAGTTTAAGTTTTTGCCACGCTGAAATTTAATCCCGTTAGAGGCGTAGCCCTCTAAGCGGGACGAGTCCTAGGTATAACACCGGTGATGGCCCGATAGGACATCAGACCGCCGATGGCTTACGCGGTTAAGCGTAGGCTAACGCCAATTTTTGGTTAGCAGTTAAATTGTTTGCCAAAGTTTTACGAGGTTCGGCAACTCGACCTGCAGTATTTTAGAAGGGTATTCTGTCGAAGCCCGTCACTCCCTACTTTTTTAATGTTCGCCGGATCTCGCGTTGAGTCTCCCGTTTTTTGATTGTCTCGCGTTTTTCGTATTTGCGCTTACCTCTCGCCAATCCGAGCTCAACTTTGATTCGGCCGCCCTTATTGTACAACTTTAAAGGCACAACTGTCAATCTCTCCGATTGTAATTTGCCTATTAGGTACGTAATCTCCGATTTTTTCAGCAAAAGCCGCCTGGAACGTTGCGGGTCATAATCCGCCGGAGTATTTTTCGGCTGATACGGCGGAATGTCGGCGTTGGTTAGCCAGATTTGCTCATCTTTAATGGTCGCAAAAGCGCCGGTGATGCTGGCGCGCCCGGATTTTACCGCCTTTACTTCGTATCCCCTTAATTCAATTCCCGCCTCCAAAGTTTCCAGGATTTCATTATTTTTGGAATGCCAAAAATGTTTTTGGCTGGGACAGGCCAAAGACATCCATCGGCCGCGGGGAATTTTCCCGTCTCTTCCGGGCGGCATGGATCTTTTGATTAAAAAATATTTTGACAGATTCCGGGCAATAGGCAAATTACCTCCGGAACTTGAAGGGAAAATTGACGTGGAACTTTTTCCCGACAACGAGCTTTTGAATAAATGGAGGAGTTGGCGGAGCGCGCTCGCGTATCAGGACCCGGAAACCGGCGCGGTGTTGAGCGGGATGTTGGATGATTTGGGAGTACAAAAAACTGGAAGTAACGGCGAATTGTTCGGAAGCGCGAAATACGTGCCGCTGGATTACAAAACCAGGGGATTTGACGTGAAAGAAGGCGGAGAAAATTTTTACAAAAATCAGCTCAATTGCTACGGTTTGCTGCTCCGTGAAAATGGAATGCCGCCGGCCGGGCACGCGTTTCTACTTTATTACATTCCTAGGGAGGTTTCAGAAAAAGGAGTTACGCAATTTGAAGTAGTGCCCAAAAAAGTGGAAATTAATCCCGACGAGGCGTTGAAAGTTTTCCGCGGTGCCGTGGAGTTAATCAAAGGCCCGATGCCCAAGACCCACAGCGAGTGCGAGTACTGCGCCTGGGGAAACGATTTTTTAACCGACTAAAAAGTTCCGTGTCCAAAATTTGTTCATTAAAACTATAATAACTAACGATCGTCAGATATTATAGTTATCATACCAATTGTTTTAGAGTGCCGGTCTTGGTTACGGAAAATATTTGAAGGCAGGGAATTAAATTGTATTCCCTAAGGTCGTCAATAAAATTTTCTGGGAGCCTTACCCTTCCCATCCAAACACTTTTGTGGAGCATTTTAAGCCCCAGATTTTTCAAGCACGTTCTTAGCCATTCTCGCTTTCGTCATTCTTTTTCTGGCACATCAAAACTTACTATCAGCGTTTCTTTAGATCTGGCAGGTATATATTTTCTACTGGGTATCAATAAAGATAGTTGGGATTTTATGTTCTCTTTTTTCCCCTCTCCCTTGGCGGTAATTTTCCAGCTACTTTCCCCGCCGGTTTTTATCATTTTTATTAATCCATCTTTTCTCAAATACGAAATCAAATTATAAACTTTTTGTTTTTCCCGCGCCTCCATCTCTTTTAAGGCCATATTTCTCTTAATATCTCCAGCAATGGTTTTATGCGGCTCCGGAACGAAGTTGTGTAGGGGACGGTAGTCGCTTTTTGTACTAGAAAGAAAGGCCCTCGTAAAATCAGCAGTTGTATAAACCACCTCTTCGAACATCTCAAGCGCTTTTAATAATATTTCTCCCCTTCTTCTCATTTCGTCGTTGATGAACCCAAAGTTTTTTGTATTTTACTATTATACCTCCAATATCTGACGATCGCAAGATATTGGAGGTATTTGAGTTGGGTAGGTTTAAAGCGGGATTAGGATTAGGTTCAAATTTGACTTTTAGGGAATTAATTGCTATGGTACCGGCACGCTAAGCAGTGTGTTTAGCCGCCTCCACGAGCTTTCGTGGAATGTACTTTTCAAAAGGGGGTGTGCGATGGAAAAGTCGTATGCTGCTGGCTGGGCCTCGGATGCTCCGACGCCTGCCCAGCTCAAGGAGTTCTTCGCGCAGATTGCGAGCGGGCGCGTTACCGGAAAACGTCTGCAAGATTTTCTGCGTGGCATAGACGTGACGTGCAGCGAGCGTGGCAAGGGGGAGGCCCCCGTCTTCTCCCGCGATATGCGGAAGGAGGGTTGGACGCTGCTGGAGCACGTCCAGCGTTCCATCACCTCGGTCTCCGACCTGGAGTTAGTCCCCGTCCTGAAGAAGGGCGAGGACTGCATCGATGGCGAGGAGATGGTCCGGAGAGCGAGAGTCGAGCTCAACGCCAACCCCGGTCAGGAAGATGCCGAGTGGCTCCTCGAGCGCCAGAGCGAAATCCCGAAGGACCAGAGGAACTTCTATCTCACCTTCCCGGGGACGCTCTGGCGGGATGATAGTAGCGACCGCTGCGTTCCGTGCCTCTACTGGGATAGCGGGCGTTGGTATCTCAGCTTCTTTTGGCTCGAGAGCGGCTGGGACTCCGGCGGTCGTCTCCTGCGTCCACGCAAGTAGCTTCGGCCACTTGGACATCTGGCCTCTGGTCTCTGGCCTCCTAAGCCCCCTGCGTAGCATTGCTACGCAGGGGGCTTCTTTTTAATTCCAAGTATATGTTATGTGTATGATAAATTTGATAGTATAAGGATGATTCATGATTTCTAAAATTGAGGCGGTAATTAAAAAAGTTTTAGGTAAAGAGGTGAAATTTTCAGTAACGGCTTCTGAGAAGCCGGAGTTCGGGCATTATTCAACAAACGCCGCGTTTTTTGTGAAAGGGGACCCGCAGAAATTGGCGGATGAAATTCGCCAACAAGCCAAGAATTTTTTCGAGAAAGTTGAAGCGAAAGGAAAATTTATTAATTTCTGGATTTCCAAAAATGCGTTATTGGAGGAGTTAAATAAAGTTATCAAAACTCCAAAATTTAAAATTAAAAATTTAAAATTAAAAATTAACATTGAGTTTATTTCCGCCAATCCTACCGGCCCGCTGACGATGGCGAACGGCCGCGGCGGATTTTTGGGAGATGTTTTAGCTAATGTTTTGGAGCGCGTTGGCCACAAAGTAACGCGCGAATACTATATTAATGACGCCGGCAATCAAATTAAGCTTCTGGGCGAAAGTGTTTTAGCGGCGCTCGGCAAAGCAGAACCGAAAGATACGCATTATCAAGGAAATTACATAAAAGAATTGGCAGGGAGGTTGAATAAAGAATTAAGAATTAAGAATTATGGAGCGGAGGAAGTTGGGCGGCTAGCGGCGGCGGAGTTGTTAAAAGAAATCAAGAAATCGCTGAAAAATGTGAACATAGACTTTGATATTTGGTTTTCCGAATATCAGAATTTGCACAAAAAAGGAGAATTGAAAAAAGTTTTGGAAACTTTGGAAAAAAACGGCTTGGTTTCCAAACGGGAGGGAGCGAAGTGGCTCGCCGGCCATGTTTTGGTGAAATCTGACGGACAGCCGACTTATTTTTTGGCGGATTTGGCCTATCACTACGATAAGTTTATTAAAAGGAAATTTGATTGTGTCATAGATATTTGGGGGGCCGACCATCACGGCTATATAGATCGGCTAAAAACAGGAGTAAAAGCGTTAGGCGTCAACCCCGATAAACTAAAAATTATCATTACCCAGTTGGTGCGTCTTGTTGAAAACGGCAAAGAAGTCCGGATGTCCAAGCGCGCGGGCGAATTCGTGACTTTGGACGAACTGGTTAAGGAAGTTGGCAAGGATGCCACCCGGTTTTTCTTTTTGATGCATGCGCCTGAAACTCATATGGATTTTGATCTGGCTTTGGCCAAAGAAAAATCTCAAAAAAATCCAGTTTATTACGTGCAGTATGCCTTTGTTAGATGCGGGGCAATTTTGCGCAAGGCAAAATTGAAAAGAATTAAGAATTATGCCATGCCTGCCGGCAGGCAGGAATTAAGAATTAAGAATTTGGAAAGCGAAAGCGAACTTAATTTGATGCGCGAGTTGGTAAAATTGCCGGACGTGGTTTTGCAGACGGCGGAGGATTGCCAAGTGAGTCGCGTGGCGCGTTACGCGTCGGAGCTGGCGCGAGCATTTCATAATTTTTACGAAAAGGAACGGGTAATCGTGGAAGAAAAAGAATTAACGGAGGCGCGATTGGCGCTGGTTTCGGCGACGCAGCATATTTTAGGCGAGGTGCTTAGTATTTTGGGCATTAACCAGCCGGCAAAAATGTAATAAAAACCCCCGAAGTACTTCGGGGGTTTTCTTATTCAAATTTTAAGGCGATGCCGATGCTGGCCATAAGCCGGCCGTCATTTTCTATCAGCCGGTAATCAACGTCGCCGAAGAGCGAAACGTTTTTGCAGAGCGGATAGGAAATCTCGCACTTCGCTCCGTAAAGGTACTTATTGCCGCCGGTTTGAGCATAGGGAGAAATTTCCCAATGCGTTTTTTGCCAATCAAACACGCCCTTAACGGCCAATTCAAATCTGGCGCTTGGTTCGTTATCGGAGTAAACAGTTTTAAACTCAATGGGATGAGTATTGGCGAGGAAAACCTTCGGCAGTAGGTGCAGGCCGTCGGAAAAATTATAGTCAGTCACCAGCCAGTTTTGCTGATTGCCGCCAAACTGGGGCGAATCTTTATCGGCATTGTGCCAACTGTGATGCCCAAAACCAACTTCCAGATCCTCCAAAAGTCCGTAGCGCAGTTCAGCCGTCATGCCGACTCGCGCTATATTATTTTGATCCGAATACCAGAAGTATGGGTAAGCGTTTAAGTTTAGCGAATCGTTGAAATGAAAGCGAGCCAACAGTCCGCTTTCCACAAAGGCGGAAATATCGTAATCGGAATAGTCTCGTTTTATGAGATCGGGTTCGTCGTTAACGAGAAATGACTTTACTCTTATCTCGCCCGACATCGCCCATTCGTCCTGGGCAGAGAGCGGCGAGGCGGCAATCGTCAGAATCGCGAGCACCAGCAGCGCCTTCATGCGGCACCTCTTAATTTAAAACAACCGAAGTGATTATAAATTTGTTTGAAAAGATAAGCAAATGACTGCTATTATATCCTTATTCCATGCTGAACAAATTAAAGCAGTTTAACCTTCCGGAGTTGGAAGAAAAAATCCTCAAATTTTGGAAAGAGAACAACGTTTTTAGAAAATCGGTGGCCCTTCGACAGGCTCAGGGCAAAAAAGCGAAACCCTTTCGCTTTTTTGAAGGGCCGCCGACAGCCAACGGCCGGCCGGGCATTCACCATGTTTTGGCCAGGTCGTTTAAGGACGTTATTTTGCGTTACAAAACGATGCGCGGACATTTCGTTTTGCGGCGCGCCGGCTGGGACACTCACGGCTTGCCGGTGGAGCTGGAGGTAGAGAAAAAATTGGGAATCAAAAACAAACGCGAAATTGAAAAATTCGGCATTGCCGAATTCAACACTCAAGCGAAAATGTCTGTTTGGGCCTACAAGAGCGAATGGGAAAGATTAACCGAACGAATCGGTTTTTGGCTGGATTTCGGCAATCCCTACGTTACTTATGAAAACAAATATGTAGAAAGCCTTTGGTGGGTTTTTTCCGAAATCTCCAAGCGTGGCTTTTTAAAAAAACTTTATAAAGTTATTCCCTGGTGTCCGCGTTGTCAAACACCGCTTTCCAGCCACGAATTGGGTCAGCCGGGGGCATACAAATTGACGAAAGATCCATCTGTATACGTAAAATTCGAAATCCGAAATTCGAAATCCCTGCCTCGCCGGCAGGCAGGCGAAACACGAAAAAAACAAAAAGAATTTTTGCTTGTTTGGACTACTACGCCGTGGACGCTTCCGGGAAACGTGGCGGTGGCGGTCAATTCAAAACTTACCTACACGAAATACAAAATTGGCGACGAATACGTGTGGTCCTACAACGTTCCTCCAAAACTAGAGGGTAAAGAAGTGGAAGTGGTTGAAAAAATGTCCGGCCAGAAATTGGTCGGGAAAGAATACGAGCCGACTTATCCCAACAAAGGGGAGCATAAAGTAATTGCAGCCGATTTTGTTTCTACTACGGAAGGCACCGGTTTGGTTCATATTGCTCCCGCATATGGTGAGGACGATTTGCGAGTTGCCGGAAAGGGGGAAACCCCCATCACTATTGATGATCGGGGATTTATGAAAAAAGGTCTGCCCGGCGGCGGAAAATTTATAAAAGAAGCGGACAAAGATATTATTTCCGACCTTGCAAAGCGGAAAATTTTATACTCAAGCGGCACAATTGAGCACGAATATCCTTTTTGCTGGCGCTGTTCAACCCCGCTTATTTATTTTGCCCGCGTTGCCTGGTTTTTGGAAATGAGCAGGCTACGCGAGGAGATGCTCAAGGCCAATCAAAAGATCAACTGGATTCCGGAACACATCAAGGAAGGACGGTTTGGCGAATGGCTGCGTGACATAAAAGATTGGGCGATTTCCCGCGAGCGCTATTGGGGCACGCCGCTGCCGATTTGGGAGTGCGGAAAATGCAGACACCAAAAAGTTGTCGGCAGTTTGGATGAATTGGGAGAAAAATCGTATTCGCAAAACAACTATTTCATAATGCGCCACGCCGAATCGGACCACAATTTGAAAGACATCATTGCCTCCGGGCCGGAAAATGGAAAAAATGTTTCCAAATTGACGGCCAAGGGGAGGCTACAGATGGAAAAATCAGCCCAGACGCTCAAGAGGGAAAAACCGGACCTGATAATCTGCTCTCCCTATGCCCGTACTCGGGAAACGGCCAAGATTGTTTCAAAAATTACCGGCGCTAAAGTCATAACCGATAAACGGCTTGAAGAGCTCAACACGGGTGTTTTTAACGGCCGGCCGATTTCCGAACACCGGAAATTTTTCAGTAACCGCATGGAGAGTTTTACCAAGGCGCCAGCCGGCGGCGAAAGCCTGAACGATGTTAAGAGGCGAATGATGGATTTTTTGAAAGAAACAGATTCTCAATACCAGAATAAAAATATTGTGATTGTTAGCCACGGCGATCCTCTTTGGGTGCTGGATGGCGCCGTTCGCGGATTGTCCAATGAAGAAATTTTGAAGCAGGATTATTATCTTGAGGTTGGCAAATGGAGTAAGCTGCCCTTCCCCAATTGGCCGTTCAATCATGACGGCGAAGTGGATTTGCACCGTCCGTTTGTAGACGAAGTTTATCTGCGCTGTTCCGAGTGCGGTTCAAAAATGGAGCGCGTCAAAGAAGTGGCGGATGTTTGGTTTGACTCGGGCGCAATGCCGTTCGCCCAATGGCACTATCCGTTTGAAAACAAAAAACTTATTGACGGTGGAGCGCAGTACCCGGCTGATTACATCGCCGAAGGGATAGATCAGACGCGCGGCTGGTTTTACACCCTGTTGGCGGTTGCGACGTTACTTAAGCGCGACCTTCCTTACCGAAATGTAATCTCCCTCGGCCTTTTGTTGGATAAAACCGGACAGAAAATGTCCAAGTCCAAAGGCAACGTAGTTGACCCGTGGCAAATGCTTCAAAAATACGGAGCCGATGTTTTGAGGTGGTATTTTTATACGGTTAATCCCCCGGGAGAGCCGAAACGTTTTGATGAAAATGATTTACGCAAGACACTCAACAAACTTTTTATGCTGCTCTATAACTCTTTTGTTTTCTATTCCACCTACGGCAAAGAAAAACACAAACCAATTAAAGTTTTGGATGAGTGGATAATTGACCGACTTAATGCAACTGCCGATATGGTTACCGCCAATTTGGAGGTGTACGCAATCGGCGACGCGGCTCAAGAAATTGAAGCGTTGGTGGATGATTTGTCGCGCTGGTATATTCGCCGTTCAAGAAAAAATGTTTCCGGCAAAACCCTAAGGCTAGTTTTGAGCGGCATTGCGAAAATGATGGCCCCGTTTGCCCCGTTTTTCGCGGAGGCCCTTTGGCTATCGCTTGGGAATAAAGATTCGGTGCATCTGCAGGACTGGACAAGTATGAGGTCAAAGTCAAAAGTCAAAAGTTCAAAGTTGCTGACGGCGATGGCCGAAGTGAGGCGTCTCGCTAGTTTGGCGTTGGCCGAGAGAGAAAAGGCGGGGATAAAAGTACGGCAACCATTGCGAGAATTAAGAATTAAGCCATGCCTGCCGGCAGGCAGGAATAAGGAATTAGAGAAAAATAAAGAATTATTAAATTTACTCGCTGACGAAGTGAATATTAAGGAAGTGGTCCTTGACAACAAAATTAACGGAGAAATCCAACTAGACACAACGCTTACTCCAGAATTGCGAAACGAGGGAATCCTGCGTGAATTAGTGCGTATGGTTCAGGGGCTGCGGCACGACGCGAAATATCAGCCGCATGATAAAATAATTTTGATGATGGAATTGCCGAAAGAACTGCTGAAAGTCGTCGACGCGAATTCGCGGGAATTGAAAATGGCAGTTAACGCAAAAAACGTTGTTTTCAAAAAGGAAAAATTTGACGCGGAGTTGAATACCAAATTGGAAAACGCGCCGGTTTGGATAGCGGTCAAGAAATTTTAATGACTTGCGGTAAGGTACAATTAGTGGTAGAATAAGGCCAGTTTTTTACGGAGCGGATATGGACTGTCCGAAATTGGAGCGGGGATACCTCGGTCTTCAGCTTTGGGCGGCGCTCGGAATGCTTTCCGGTTGTTTCGTTGCTTCCGTGCTTGGCGTGATGTTTTTTGAAAACAAATACATTTGGGTGAGTCTTGGAATCGGCGCCGGAGTAATTTTGGCGCTATCAACCAAACGCGAAGATTTTCCCGGATCATTTGCCGGACTGGTGCTCTCGGCGATTTCCGCCTACGTTGTTTTTAACGCGCTGGCGGGGCCGCTGATTGTGACGGTTTTTATGGTGCAAAGCGCCGCCTTCGTATTATTTGTACGAACGTGGCGAAAGCCCTCCAATGTGTAACGGAGGGCTTTTTAATTAAATTACAAGGCCTATTTTTTCCTTAATCTCGGCCAGTTTTTTCACCGCGATTTTTTGAGCCTGTACCGAACCGTGTTGAAGGACTTTTTTGAGAGTCGCTGGTTTTTTTAATAGCGCCGCTTTCTTTTTTCTGAATGAAGCAAAATAATCGCTGACCAAAACGGCGAGAGATTGTTTGAATTTTCCATAATTTGCGTTGGCGAACTCTTTTTCTAAAGTTGCAATCGGCTTTCCGGAGAGGCCGGCCATTATTGATAACAGATTGGAGATGCCCGGCTTTTCTTTTTCGTCATATTTTATTTCACTGCCGGAATCGGTAACGGCGGTTTTTATTTTCTTTTCAATTTCTTCCGGCGAGTCATCAATAAAAAGGCAACCGGCAGGGCGGGATTTGGACATTTTTTTTGACGGATCGTCCAAGGACATCAGGCACAAAATCAGCGTTATACAAAATAATATCCGCGGACATTAAAATTGGATAGAAAAACAGACCCACATTAACATTCTCTTTTTGCGCCCCGGACTTTTCTTTGAATTGGGTCATGCGGTTCAATTCGCCGAATGGAGCAATCACGCTTAAAATCCACGCCAATTCTGTCGTTTGCGATACTTGTGATTGCAAAAAAATCGTGGATTTTTTCGGATCCAATCCGGCGGCCAGAAAATCAGCCGCAAGACTTACAATATTTTTATTCAAATCTTTCGCGTTCGGATTTTCCGTCAATGCGTGCAAATCGGCCACGAAGAAGCGGCATTGATACTTTCCGGAGTTTTGCAGATCAACAAAGTTTTTCAAAGCACCCAGGTAGTTGCCGAGGTGGAGTCTGCCAGTTGGCTGTATTCCCGATATAAGAATGGGGTTTTTCATAAATTTCTAATTATTCTAATTAACCTAATTATTCTAAACAATGACCCAAGCATCAATTTCTAAAAATTTAGTCATTAGTCATTGTGATTTATTTAGGTCAATTAGGAATTAGAATAATTAGAAATTCTCGGTCATTACACTTCTATAATAACCGGTAAAACCATCGGTCGTCTCTTGGTCTTATTATACAGGAGTTGTCCAATCTGGTCTCGCAAAAGCGTTTTGAGGTAATCGGCGTCCACGTCGCGGTGGCCGGGGATGCGCCCCATAATTCCGCGGATGCGTTTGCGGATGTCTTCCAGTAGAGTCTGATTTTCCTTGAGGTAAATAAAGCCGCGTGAAATAATGTCGGGATTTTTCAGAATCCGGCCGTTGTGCCGATCCAGCGTGATAATTATTACCACCATTCCTTCTTTGGCGAGTACGCGGCGGTCGCGCAGGACAATTTCACCGACATCGCCGACGCCCAGTCCGTCCACCATTACATAGGAAGCATCCATAGATTGGTCGGTAATATTAAAATCATCTTTGGTAATTTCGGCAAT
>LCOU01000014.1:16389-21361 GCA_001003205.1 Parcubacteria group bacterium GW2011_GWA2_47_8b
ACGCTTCTTTCATTGCCCGGAACAATGGATGAGGAAAAAATTACGGTGTCAGTTGGTTTGAGCCGAAGAATGCGATGTTCGCCGGTAACGATTTTCATCAGTCCGGCTGTTGGTTCGCCCTGGGCGCCGGTAGTGAGAATCATTACTTTGTCATCTTTATATTTACTCAAATCTTCTACATCTATAATCTGCCCCTTTTTCGCCTTGATATAGCCGAGGTTCTGGGCGATTTGAACATTTTCTTTCATCGATCGTCCGTTGAAGGCAACTTTGCGGCCCAACTTGTCGGCAATTTTTATTATTTCCGCAATCCTGGTCAGCAGTGAAGCGAAAGTGCCAACAATAATTCTGCCTTGAGCGTTGACGAACAGTTGCTCAAGGTTTTCTTCAACTATTCTTTCCGAAATGGAAAATCCCTCGCGGATGGCGTTGGTGCTGTCCATAAAGATGCTGTGAATGTTCATCTTGCCGAGCTTTTCAAAGATTTCCAGATTTTCCGGTTTGCCTTCTCTGTTGGTTTCCAGGCGGAAGTCGCCGAAATGAACCATCTTGCCTACCGGAGTAGTCAAAATCGCTCCAATTGCGTCGGGAATGGTGTGGTCAATGTCAAAAAACTCTGCCTCAAAATTGTTGGAAATTCGGAAAATGTCGCCGTTTTTTACCACCTGGAATTTGAGCTTGGGAAGGTTCGGAAATTCCTGGAAGCGGCGCTCAATAATCGCCTTAGTGAGAGCGGCGGCGTAAATGGTGGGGTTGCCGAGCTTTTCTATCAGATAGGGGAGGGCGTGAACGTGGTCGTAATGCCCGTGGGTAAAAATTATTCCTTTGATGTTTTGCTTTTTGGACTCCAAATAGGCGACATTGGGAATGATGTAATCCACGCCCGGAGTTTCTTCTTCGGGGAATTGAATACCGACATCCAAGACAATAATCTCATTTTTGTACTCAAAAAACGAGCAATTGCGTCCAATTTCCTCTAGGCCGCCAAGCGGCACAAACCGAAGAACCTCCTTTTTATCGGGGGAAATATCTCTTTGTTTAATTTTAGGTACTCTAATCATCTAATAATAAAACGAATAAGTCCTTGTGCTGAGAGAGGGATTCGAACCCTCATGATCTTGCGATCGCTGGCTCCTGAAGCCAGTGCGTCTGCCAATTCCGCCATCCCAGCCGGCAGTGGTACGCGGTAATATAAGGAATTAATGTTACTTCTACTTTATACTATTTGTTGATAAAAGTCAAATTCTGGTGCCAGCGGGAGGGATTTCGCTTCGCTCGCGGCTGGATAGCCCGCTCGCTCGCCGAACCATAACGCCGCACCCCGACCCCCATCTCGGACACCCCTGCCTGCCGGCAGGCAGGTTCGGTTTCCGACGGCTGCTATCATATATGATAGCAGCCTGCCTTCCTGATACGGGGTGCGGCTTGGTTCGATCCCTGTTGTGCCGACGGCAGGGATCGAACCTGCGACCTAGCGCTTATGAAACGCTCGCTCTACCATTGAGCTACGTCGGCGAAAACTTGCTGTCAGATTATCACCGAATTAAGGGCGTGGCAAGAATTTGATAGCTATGGGATGACCCACAAAACCGCTGAAGGGTGTTCCTGGCGGAGCCCGATAAAAATCAGGCTTTTTATTTAAGCAAAATAATTTCGCAATTGCTTTTTGAGAAATCTGCGGCCAGATCCGCTTTTCAAAAATTTTTCACGACCCAGAGCATCTTCTTTATTCAGATACATTTCACAATAAATTAAATTCCAACCATGTTTTAACTTGGTGGTTCTGCCGCCCCGACCATCGTTGTGATCTTTCACTCGTTGGTCAAGATTTTCGGTAAAGCCGATATACCAGCTTTTATCGTTTAAGTTTTCCAAAAGGTAGACGAGTCCAAATGGCCTGCCCCGTGGAGAATTTCCCAAAGAAATTCTCTTTACGGGGTTGCGGGGGCAGGAATCGCACCTGCGATCTCAAGGTTATGGGCCTTGCGAGATAACTACTTCTCCACCCCGCGGCTGAAGCGTAACACACAAATCGCATAAGTCCAATGGGCCCAAATCTGACCGATAGAGTATAATAATAGAACAATGCCGAAGATTATTATCGCCAATTGGAAATTAAATCCGGCAACACTTGCCGAAGCCGAGGAACTGGCAAAAGCGAGCGACGTTGAGGGTTTGGTAATTTGCCCGCCTTATCCTTTTTTGAAAGCGGCGGCTGGGGTTGTTAAAAAGTCCCAACTTGGAGCTCAAGACCTTTTTTGGGAAGACAAAGGCGCTTATACGGGTGAAGTTTCGGGAAGCCAACTCAAAGACTTGGGCGTGAAGTTTGTAATAATTGGCCACTCCGAACGCCGCCAGAATTTGGGGGAAACCGACGAGATGGTGGCGAAAAAAATAGCCGCTACATTACAAGACGGCCTGATTCCGATTTTATGCGTAGGAGAAACTCGCGCCCAGCGCGATGCCGGTGAAACAAAGGAAGTTGTCGCCCGCGAATTAAAAACCGGGCTCTCCTTAATTGGAAATTGCCTGCCTGCCAGCGAGGCAGGGAAATTGAAAACCCCGAACCAGAACAAGTTCGGTACGGGGCAGGTTAAAAATTTAGTAGTTGCCTACGAGCCCATCTGGGCCATTGGCACCGGCACCCCTGACACGCCGGAAAATATGCTGGAAATGATACAATACATTGAGGGAATTATGAATGAATTAGGAATTATGGGTACTGTTGTAATTTACGGAGGGTCGGTGACAAGTAAAAATGCGGAAAGTTTTTTGAGACACAATGAGATAGGCGGCGCTTTGGTCGGAGGCGCCAGTCTAAATGGAGAAGAAATAAAAGCAATCGTCAAAATCGCAGAAAAATATAACTAAAATTTGTAATTAAAATACTATGCCCGTAAAACCAGAAGTAACAAAGAAAGTATTTTGGATACTGCTAAACATCGTTTTGGCAACGGCAGTGATTCTCGGATTTTTCGCAGTGAAAGCGCTTTGGAGGTATGGCGGGTCAGTCTACCCGTCTCGGGTGGTCAGCGTTAGCGCCCAGGGTAAAGTGACGGTGTCCCCGGACATCGCCACTTTATCGTTTTCGGTGATTTCCGAGGGTACAGATCCCGAGAAGTTGCAAGCTGACAACACGGACAGGGTTAATGCCGCCTTGGATTTTGTAAAATCCGAAGGGGTTGACGCCAAGGACATCAAAACCGCCGGTTACAATCTGTCACCGCGCTATGAATATGACGAGAAAACGCGCAAAACCACCATTGGCGGCTATGTTTTGACTCAAAGCGTGGCGGTGAAAATTCGGGATTTGACCAAGGTGGGTAAAATTTTTGGCGGTTTGCCGGCCAGGGGGGTAAACGAAATCAGCGGTCTAGTCTTTAGCGTTGAAGACCCCGATAAATTCTTGAATGAAGCGCGCCAAGAGGGGTTTGATAAGGCGCGGGCGAAAGCAAAATCTATGGCGGAGCAAAACCATGCCCGACTGGGGAGTGTGATTACCTTTAACGAATCGGGGGGCGGTTACCCGATGCCTATGTACGCCACCGTCGAATCTATTGGTAAGGACGGGGGCATGGGCGTCCCTGTACCGGCACCTACTATTGAACCGGGTAGTCAAGAGGTTACCGTATGGGTAAACGTTACGTACGAAATTTGGTAGGAGCCTGCCCGCCCTGCCTCGCCGGCAGGCAGGCGATGAGGCGGGTCTTGCGCAAAATTAATAAAAAGCTACAATGAACAACATGATTAAAACAATCCTTACATTACTAGTTTCGTTGGCAGTGGTACTGCCGGTCGGAGCGCAGGAGGTAAACGCAATCAAGAATGCCCGCCAGGACGTGAAAGACATTCGCGAAGATGCTCGGGAAGGAATAAAGGACGCCAGAGAAACTGCGATACAAGAACTTAAAGCGAAGCGTGACGAATTGAAGGCGGCGAGTGAAAAGAAGCGTGGGGATTTTAAGGCGGCGGTTGAACAAAAACGCGAAGCGGTAAAACAGCAAGTAGAAGCCAAACGCGCCGAATTAAAGGAAAAATTAAAAACCATTAAAGACGAGCGCAAAAAACAGGTTGTAGAAAAAATTGATCAGCGGCTTGACGCAATAAATAAAAACCAGACCGAACATTTGTCCAATGTATTGGATAAATTGACCACAGTTTTAGGAAAGATTGTTTCGCGTACTGACAAAGCGTCGGACCGCGGTTTAGATGTGACTTTAGTTAGGAGCGCGATAGAAGCGGCTAAAACCGCGTTAGTGCCAAGTTTCCCGGACACGACCGCGTTATTTCCGATTTTCGCCGAAGTGACCGCACCGGCGCCCAACGACGCCGCGAGAACGGCGCCCGTACCGATCTTTGCGGAAATTACAGCAGCGGCTCCAAGTTTCACGCTCGTTACCGCGCCCGTCCCAATCTTCGCGGAAGTTATTGACCCAGCCGCCACGTCAGCGGCAACAATCGTGCCGTCTGCAATATGAGCCGAGGTAACCGCACCGGACTGGATATTGTTTCCGTAAACTTTCGCGCTGGTTTTGGGGTTGAATGGCGGCAAGTATTCCGACATTGCTGGTCCTCGTGAAGCTGGCATGAAAATTACTGCTTGAGATTATCGTGATAAGCTGCGCCGTCAGCGTTCCGCATTTCCATCGTATACTCGCCAACAATCTGCCAGTCATCAGAGTCTCCGGTCTTGCCCAATTTCTCGAGGAAGAAAGCGCGGCCTTTGAGCGGCATGATTTTCACGCGCGAGCGTTCGAATACCACGCAGACGTCATTCGGAACCCAGCGATCAACGATTATCCGGAGATTTACCCCGAGATCGGAAACGAATTCTTCCACCGTGTAGCCGGCGCGCCGGGAATCAAGAGTCGAGCGTCGGAATTCCTGGTCAAAAAGCGAGATTTTCTGCTTCTGAACTCCCCCCACTAAAACGGTGTCGGGGAAAAGCCCGATGTCCCAGCATTTCTTGACC
>LCOU01000015.1 GCA_001003205.1 Parcubacteria group bacterium GW2011_GWA2_47_8b
TATACTGAAACCAAATGAAAACCCTTCTGCTTATTGATTCCAACGCTCTTATTCATCGTTTTTTTCATGCCCTTCCGCCTTTTACAGCTCCCGACGGCCAGCCCACCAACGCTTTGTACGGCGTGGCCGGCGTGTTACTGAAAATATACAAGGAACATCAGCCCGACTATATCGCCGCGGCGTTTGACCGCCCCGAAAAGACCTTCCGCGAGGAAGAATTCAAAGAATATAAAATCCAGCGGCCGCCCACCGCGACGGAGTTAGTAGGCCAAATAATAAAAGCCCACGATGTTTTCTCCTGGTTTGGCATAAAAACTCTAGAGATTCCGAAATTTGAAGCGGACGACATAATCGCCACTTTAACGGAAAAGTTCCGAAAAGAACCCGATTTAAAAATCATTATTCTTTCGGGCGATTTGGATAATTTACAGTTGGTAGAGGACGACAAGGTGGTCGTCCAGTTCATAAAGACCGGCGTCACCGAAACTGTCATCTACAATGAAAAGGCGGTGGGGGAAAGATACGGACTGAAACCGGCGCAGTTGGTTGACTACAAAGGTTTAGTTGGCGACGTTTCCGACAATATTCCGGGCGCGAAAGGCGTCGGGCCCAAAACCGCCACTCCCTTGCTTAAAGAATTCGGCACGGTAGAGGAAATTTTTGACAACATTTCCATTATCAACAAAGCGGCCGCGAAAAAACTGGAAGGGCAGAAAGAAATAGCGCTGTTGTCCAAAAAACTGGCGACTATGCGCCGCGATGCGCCCATTGAAATCAAAAACTTGGACGAAATACAATCAAAACCATTGGACAAAAATATTTTGTCGGAAGAATTTACAAAACTAGGCTTTAAAAGTTTAGTGGAAAGGCTGGAGAAATAGTAGTAGAATTCTAACGGTTCTTATAAGCGGAGGTGTTGATGTTCCGCTGGTTGCTTGTCGTGCCGCTGTTGTCGTTGATGTTGCTGGGTACGGGGTCGTGTGAGCGCCTGCCCGAATACAGGCATTACTGGCGTACTCCGATGGGGTACAAGGTTCTGACAATTGAGAACAATGTCGGAGAAAACCAGTATTGGCACGTCCAGGGAGTGCTTGAATGGCTTGATTGGAGAATTGACGAGTGGATTGCGATGCGATCGGCGGAGGGGCGCGATCCGGCCGAGCTTAGCCGAATTGCTTTCAGCGTTGAGTTCATCATCTACGACGATTACCTTTTCATTATGGGTGGCAATTATGTTGCCGGAGCGACATACAGCAACAGAGTTCTCTTGTCGTTGTGGTCTATGGCGCAGGGAAGCGTGCTTCCTCCCCCCGAAGCTCCGTATTACATCAATCGCTACAGCAGCGGTTTGTGGTACTGGGGCGTTTTTACCCCCTGTTCCGATGGAGAGCGGCGAGGGCTTGCGGTTACCGGACACGAACTGGATCACCACATTGGAATCAACCACTAGCGACAAAACACTCCTCCGAAGTACTTCGGAGGATTTTTTAGTGTTAAAATATGAATATCAAAGTAGAAATATAAATGATTAGCGCGGATAAAAAAATAGAGTTAGCGCGATGGCTTTTAAACCCGGACCATCCTTCGGCGGGCGAAGCAAGTCTCTCCACTCTTGAAAAACAGCTGCGCGAACTCGGACTTTATAAAGTCTATAGCGAAATAGAGCTACCGCTGGTGGAGATTTTGGACGCGATGCAAACAATCGGGGTGAAGGTTGATTTGAATTACCTGGCGCGGCTTTCAAAAGAAATGGACGGGGAAATTGCCGGGCTGGTAAAAAATATTTACAAATTGGCGGGCGGCGTGGTTAATCTCAATTCTCCCAAACAGCTCTCCAAATTGCTTTTTGAAAAGCTTAAAATTAGCGACAAGGGAATCCGCAAGACAAAAACAGGCCTTCGTTCCACCGACGTTGAAACGCTCGCTTTGATTAGGAAAAGCCATAAAATCGTGGAGCCGATTTTAAAATATCGGGAAATTTTCAAACTTAAATCAACTTATGTTGAACCGTTGCGGGAATTGGCTGACAAAAACGGCCGTATCCATACTACTTTTGTCCAGACCGGCACGGGTACAGGGCGTTTGAGTTCCCAAAACCCCAATATTCAAAATATTCCCATTACGTCGGAATGGGGGAAGAAAATTCGCGCCGTTTTTATAGCCGAAGCAGGTTACAAAATAGCCGCCAAAAGATATGGACATTCACCGACTGACTGCCTCGCAGGTTTACAACGTCCCCGCTGAAAAAGTTACGCCGGAGATGCGCCACGTCGCCAAAACCTTGAATTTTGGAGTGGCCTACGGAATGGGCTCGAATGCTTTTGCCCAAGTTAGCGGCTTGAGCGTTGAAGAGGCGAGGAAATTTATCAAAGAATACTACAACGACTTTTACGAAGTTAAACTTTGGCAGGAAAAAACCATACAAAAGGCGCGGCAGACGGGCTGTGTGGAAAATCTGAACGGCCGGCGTCGCTGGCTGCCGAATATTGCCAATCCGAACCGCCGTCTTGCTTCGGCGGATGAACGAATGGCAATCAATATGCCGATTCAGGGCCTGGCCGCTGATATAATTAAACTTGCTATGATTAAAGTGGCGGCAAAAATAAAAGCCAAAAAATGGCAAAAAAATGTCCGGATGCTTTTGTCGGTGCACGACGAATTGGTTTTTGAAATCGCCGACGGCATCATCAAGGACGCAGTAGAGCTTATCAAATCAGAAATGGAAAACGCTTATAAAATATCGGTACCGCTCAAGGTTGAAAGCGGTTATGGCGATAACTGGTTAGATTCTTAAACGTGCCTGAATTACCAGAGGTTCAAACGGTCGTCAATGATTTAAATAAAAAAGTTATTGGCCGGAAAATTACCGGTGCGTGGTTTGATTGGCCGAAAGTAATCAAGGCGCCGCGCCCCGCGGCTTTTGAGAGATTTTTAAAAAGCGAAAGGATTTTGCGGGCGAAGCGGCGCGGGAAAAACATTTTAATTTATTTAAGCGGCAATAAATTATTGCTTGTCCACCAAAAAATGACCGGACACATGCTTGTTGGCAAATGGAAGGTGGAAAAAAATAAAAGACCGGAGCCAATTGAGCCGAGGGCGCTTATAACCGACCCGTATAATAAATATGTCCATTTGATTTTGTATCTTGATAACGGGAAAATGCTCGCCCTCTCCGATTTGCGGAAATTCGCCAAAGTTATTGCCGGTCCCGTATCGCAAATAGAGAATCTGCCGGAGCTTAAAAAGCTCGGGCCGGACGCGCTGGATCCGAAATTCCAATACGTGGCATTCAAAAAAACAATCGGTAGCGAGGGTCGTAAAATACACCAAGTTTTGATGGACCAGGAAGTGATTGCCGGTATCGGCAACATTTATTCCAGCGATATTTTGTGGATGGCCAAAGTTCACCCATTCAAATCCGCCAAAAAGCTTTCCGAAAAAGAATTGAAGGCCATTTGGCAGGCCATTCACAAGGTTTTGCCGCGCGCGCTGAAGTTGCGCGGCACCTCCGTAAGCGATTTTCGCGACACCGCCGGAGAAAAGGGGAAGTACGGAAATGTTCTCCTGGCTTATCGGCGCGAGGGCGAACCCTGCCGACGCTGTAAAACAAAAATTGTTCGCAAAAAACTCGGCGGCCGCTCCGCTCATTTCTGCCCTTCTTGTCAAAAATTGTAAGTCACCAGTCCCATACTGTGACATGTCACAGTATGGGACTCCTTGCTTAAAATTTTTTCAGACCGATTCCGCGTGGGCGCGGTGGATTTTTAAGCAAGTCTCCAATATCCAAGTCGCCAAATAACTTTTCCATAAAATTTTTCTCAGTTTTGATTGAGCTCCATTTTTTTGGGCCGCCATAGAAATTTCGGTAGCTTTGATAATTGCCAATTAGACTTAAGGCATTCTTTTTAAGAGTGCTTATTGTTTGGGAAGACGTCCACAATATTTCTCCAATTTTTTGATAAGATTTTCCCGATGTAAGCAGTGTCAGAATTGCCAATCGTCTGAGTATCATTTTCTTTTCGTCCTTGCTAACCAAACTTTCCAAGATATTTCTCACCTCCTTTTGAGATTCGGTTTTTGCGATTTTGTCCGCTAGCTTTTCCCACAAATCCTCCATCCATTTATCCGCCGATTTACCAATTATTTGTTTTTGTGACTTGGGGCGAGATTTATTTAATTTCATAATTGCGATTATAACATACCACTGTGACATGTCACAGTGGTATGTTATAATGTGTGTTGCGCCTACAGGTTGGATGTGCCCATACGGGGTATTCCAAGCTATTGAACCTAAGTCTTCAATATTGCGTGTCAGGATTGAATCTGGCCCGCGCGGGGCGAGATTGACAAAGTAAGCAGAACCGTGCTACACTACGGTCAGTTCCTTAATTCAAGGAAGCCGTGATTCCCGACGGTTTCGGGATAGTTCAAGGGAGGTTTGTCATGACGCGCAAACGTGTCACGGACGACCAGTACGGTCAGCTTCAGCGGCGCATGGACGAAGTCGCTCGGCGAGTGGATGAGGGCACCCTACCCTTTGACCTCACGATGCGGGCTCTGCAGTCTTTCATCGAAGGCAAGTTCAGGTTTGCGGATGGTGACCAGAAGAAGCCGTCCCGGTTCCAACCCTGGCGTACCATCAAGCTCGGCACTGGCCTCCAGACCGTCGACGACTTCCGCAAGGCCATCAAGAAGATCGGCAACAGGATTGGCGAATATGCCAACGACATCCTGGGCAATCCGGAGTTCATCACCACATCAACCAAGGAGATCAAAGTTGATCTGGTGAACGTCTCCGTCGCCGAACTGGGCTTCCCCAACGGCGCCACCCGCAAGAAGATCTACGCCAAGGCCAAAGAGCTCGGTCTCAAGCTCTGCCCGGCCGAAGTCGGCCCCCAGCTCCGTCTCCAGTACAGAGACCAGCCGATGAATGAATGGCTCTATATCGGAATGGAGCCCATTACCGACTCGGATGGCAACCTCAACGTGTTCCGTGTGGAGCGCGATGGCGATGGCCGGTGGCTCGACGGCGACGATGACTTTCTCGACCACGTCTGGGACGGCGGCCGCCGCTGGGTGTTCATCCTTCGCAAGTAGCGGATCCCTGATTCCCTGGTACCTGGATCCCTAAGCTCCTGCGTAGCATTGCTACGCAGGAGCTTTTTTGTTTGTTAAAATAATCTTTGGATATTAGGTTGATCATATCCACGGTCAAGGCTTTGGATAACCGAACTCCATAAAGCTAGCTTCATGGGGACATTTTAATTTCCGGCGGAATTCATATAGAATAGTTAATATGATTATTTGCCTATACGGTGCCGATTCTTATCGGCGGCAGGAAAAACTGAAGTGGTATGCCGAAAAATTTAAAGAAAAGCATTCCGCGTTGACGGCGGAGCGTTTTACTTTATCCGAGGACGGCGAACTCGCGCGCCTAAAAGAGTTTGCCGCGGCCCAATCGCTTTTTGATAATTTTAAATTCGGTATTTTGGATGAGGCCGCGGAAGCGGATTCAAAAGAATTGGTCGAGGTCTTGAAATTGGCGTTGAATTCCAGAAATTTGACTCTGGTAATTTCGGCGGAGAAATTTCTGCCTAAAGAATTTAAAATTTTGAACGATAGTTCGGTTATAAAAGAGGAGTTTGATTTCACGCCGTCGGATCTGGCAGGATTTTTGAAAAAAGAAGCGGAAAAAAGAAATTTGAAACTTATACCGGCGGTTTCCGACGTTCTTATAAAAAATTGCGGGGGCGATAAGTGGTGGCTGGTTACCGAATTGGACAAATTGGCGCTGGGCAGTCCGGCGGCCATTGAGCCCGTTCGGGAAGACCAAAACTTTTTCGGATTGATAAATAAATTTAGAAATGCCGATTCGGTCGGATATGCCCTTCCGGCGTTGGAAAGATTGTTGGATTTTGAAGAGCCGGCCAAGATATTCAACATGATATCCTCCTTCGCTAAAGCTTCGGAGGACCTTCGGAAAATGGCCGATTACGACGCGGCCATTAAATCCGGAAAGATGGAGTATCCGGAAGCGCTTTTGGATTTAGCGCTTGGCGATTAGTTTGCTTAAGCCGGATTTTAGACGCGAGGCGGTGTTTTTTTTCAAAATGCCAATCTTGGCGGATTTATCCAGTTTTTGAAAAACGACGGAAAGTTGGTCCGCGGACGGGGATTTTCTGTATTTTTTAATTTCTTCTTTGAGGACTTTGGCGACCGCCAAATTATGGGCGCGATGTCGCGCGTTTTGCCTCAAGGCTTTTTTGGCTGATGCTGTAATCGGCATAATGACGAATATTAACCAAAACGGGGAATTTTATCAAGAGCGCGGCTTGAATATAAAAAATTTATATCCTAAGAAATTCCAGATCAAATTCGGGATGACGGCGCTTAACTTGGCGACATTTTCCCATTGCCCGGGCGTAAAATTTCCCGGGACCGCGATAAGCGTGGTTATCACGTAAACTATCAGTGAGTTAATCGCCAAACCGACGACGGTCACGCCCAAAAATTTACCGTATTTGGCGACGCTTACCGACGCGCCTGCCACAGATTCTGTTTTAAACGACCAAAAAGTGTTCCAAAAATAAGAATTGGTTACCGCTGTCATAAAGGAAATGGTATTTAAAACGAGCAGGGTCGGGCCGCTAAAAACTTGAAAAGTCAGACTTAGAAAATTGAAAATTCCGAGATCCAAGGCCGAGTTCATCGCGCCGATGGCGGCATATTTTGAAAACTGCCAGACGGCCGGAATTTTACGGCCGACAAGGCTGGCAATCCATAGGGCAAAATTCGCAAAAATAACAAATCCCAGAACCAAAATGGCAACTCCAGTGAAGCTGGACTCCCACTGCGGCAATTTTATGTTTTCCAGTATCGGCGCGGTAAAAAATCCCACAGTCGCTCCTATAACAGAAACCAGCAGAAAATCTTTTTTAGTGGCAACTCCTTTTATATTCACAGTCTGATTATCTCACGTTTGCTTGACTTGACAAAATTGGCGAGCTGGCGTACAATCTTCCGCAGAACATTAACCACCTTTTTAAGGAGGCCGAGGGATGGCGCAGAAGAAGGGGCAGAAGAAGGCGAAGGGAATCCCGAAGCGGGCGACGACCAACAAGGGACGTTGCGTCAAGTTCTTCAACAGCGACGGCGAACGTCGCCGTATGGACAAGAAGCTCGCTCGCGTCCTCAAGTCCAACGGCTTGAAAGCGGCGGCGGAGTGGGCGCGTGATCACGGCATGGTTCTGTCGATCGAGCGCAATTAAACTTCGTTGGAAATTTTAGAGAGGGCGCTTTCCGTAATCGGTTTGTCAATCGCAGTCGGCTTAATGCCGACTTTTTTATTAAATTTTTCCTGAATTTTTCGTCTCCGCAATGTTTCAACGACGGTTTTTTTGATTGAATCGGTCATAAAGTCGGCGTACAAAATAACCTTGCCGTTAATTGAACGCGCGGCGCGTCCAGCCATTTGGACAAGACCTCTGTAATTTCTTAAAAATCCTTCGCGGTCGGCATCCAAAATCGCGACCAAACTTACTTCCGGCAAATCCAGGCCTTCCCGCAGAAGGTTGATACCCACCACCACGTCAATTTCTCCTTTTCGCAGGGCCTGCAAAATTTCCGGACGCTGCAAAGTTTTTATTTCCGAATGCAGATACTTCGCTTTAATTTTTTGCTCAAGCAAATACTCCGTTAAGTCTTCGGCGGAGCGTTTTGTCAGCGTCAGCGCCAGGACGCGTTCGTTTCGGGCGATGCGTTTTTTTATTTCTTCAAGAAGATGAGCGACCTGGTTCTTGGCCGGCTTAATAATTATTTCGGGATCCAAAATTCCCGTTGGCCGGACCAACTGTTCCACAACCGCGCTTCTGTCCATTTCGTACAGACTGGGAGTGGCCGAAACGTAAATCGTCTGGCCGATTTTTTGTTCAAATTCGCCGAACTTTAACGGCCGGTTATCAAGAGCCGATGGCAGGCGGAATCCGTAATCAATTAAGGCGGTTTTTCTGCGGCGGTCGCTTTCCTGCATGGCGTTCAGTTGCGGAATGGCGATGTGCGATTCGTCGACCATCAGAAGAAACGGCCGGGGGAAATAATCTAATAGTGTTAATGGCGGCTCGCCCGGCTTTCTAAAACTCAAATGTCGTGAATAATTTTCTATGCCGTTGACGTAGCCTTTTTTCTTCAACATTTCCAAATCAAAATTGGTTCTTTTCTCCAGACGATTGGCCTCCTCAAATTTATTGGCCGATTGGAGCTGTTCAATTCGTTCGTCCAACTCGGTTTTTATATTTTTTAGAGCCAGGTTCAATTTATTCTGGGGTGTTACCCAGAATTTCGCCGGATAAATTTGGGCAGACTTAATTTGTTCGGCGTTTTTAGTGGACGGATCTATTCTTTTAATAAATCCTATTTTATCTTTTTTGAATTCTACCTGGATTATTTCGCCGGTAACCAAATGGGCCTCCAACCCCGTTTTTAAAATTCGGTATTGTCCGACTAGCGGCAGTTTGCTGTTGCGTTCGTATTGCAGAAAGGCCAACTGCCTTTCCAAATCCTTAGCCTGGATCTTTTGATTTTCTTTCAATTCCAGCCTGCCTCTTTTGTATTCGTTTGGGTCGCCGATTCCGTAAATGCAGGACACGGAGGCGACCACCAAAGCATCGCTTCTGGTCAGAATGCCTTGGATGGCGGCGTGGCGAAGCTTGTCTATCTCCTGATTAATGCGCGCGTCTTTTTGAATGTAGGTATTGGTTTGAGGAATGTAGGCCTCCGGTTGGTAGTAGTCGTAGTAGGAAACAAAATAGTGAACGGCGCTTTGCGGAAAAAACTGTTTAAATTCCTGATAAAGCTGGGCGGCCAACATTTTGTTGGGGGATATGACCAGCGTGGGCAAGTTCATCTTTTCAATCACCGATGCCATCGTAAAAGTTTTGCCGGAACCGGTGACGCCCAAAAGCACCTGGTTTTTTTGGCCGGTTTCCAGGCCGGAGACAAGCTTTTCTATCGCTTGCATCTGATCTCCTTTTGGCGTGAATTGTGAGATTAATTTGAACATCTTAGAAATTTTAAATTCAGAAGCAGTGTTATAATGATGATATGATTTATAGCGTTTCGGGTAAGCTAGTGGGCCGCAAGGAAAATTTTATAATATTGGAGGCCGGCGGAATCGGCTTCAAAGTATTTTTATCCTCGCGGGCAGCCCAGAGTTTACCACAAATAGGTTCCAACATCAAAGTCTTTTGCTCTCTATATAATAGAGAGAATGAACCTTTTGAGCTTTTTGGTTTCCTGGCGGAACAGGAGCTTTATTTATTTGAGAAACTGAATACCGTAAGCGGCATCGGGCCGAAAACGGCCTTGGCAATTTTGGGGGTGGCGCCGATTGACCAATTAATAGCGGCGATCAACGCCGGGAAAACCGACTTGCTTACCAAGGCATCCGGTATCGGCAAAAAAACCGCCGAGCGGGTAGTGGTGGACCTGAAAGAAAAACTGGAGGGCGCGGGCGCCGCGCAATCCGCGCAATCTTTGAATTTAATGGAGTCGGACGTAGAGCTTGAAGAAACTTTAATGTCGCTTGGCTACACTCGTCAGCAGTCAAAAGCCGCAATTTCCAAAATCCCCCCGACAATTACCGGGTTCAAAGAGAGGCTAAAAGAAGCTTTGAAAAAAAACCAAAATGTTTAACTTTGCAAAGAAAATATATCACTTCTGTTTGGCTTGGCTGGGGAATATTGTATACGGTTTTCCGTCCCAAAAATTATTTGTGTTGGGGGTAACGGGGACAAAAGGAAAATCTACAACGCTAGAACTTATCAACGCGATTTTGGAGACGGCGGGAAAGAAAACCGCGCTTTTGTCTTCGGTGCGATTCAAGATAGACAAATCGGTTGAGAAAAACGCAACTTCAATGACCATGCCGGGCCGGTTTTTTATACAGCGGTTTTTGCGGAAGGCCGTCAATGCCGGATGCGAGTACGCGCTTATTGAAGTGACTTCGCAGGGCATTCTGCAGCATCGCCATAAATTTATAAATTTTAACGCGGTTATGTATACCAACCTTCGTCCGGAACACATTGAGGCCCACGGCTCTTTTGAAAAATATCGCCAAGCGAAGGTGAGTTTGTTTGACCGAGTCGCCCGCAGCTCAAGCAAGCCGTCAAAATTATTTTTTGTAAACGAGGGCGATCCGTACAACCAGTATTTTGTTTCCGCTGCGAACGGCTCCGGTGAAGTCAGGTATTTCAGCCGGGAAAATTTTATAGAAAAAGAATTAAACGGGGGCCGGGAAAAAATCGGCGATTGGCTCTCCAGCGATTTTAATTTGGAAAATGCCGCCGCGGCCGCCGCATTTGCCGAATCGCAAGGCATTGATTGGCCGCTTATCAAAAAAACGCTGCGCTCTTTTGGCGGCGTTCCCGGCAGAATGGAAGTCATTCAAGAGCAGCCGTTTAAAGTGGTAATTGATTACGCGCACACGCCGGACTCGCTTGAAAAGGTTTACCGCGCGCTTTCCAACAACTCAAAACTTATTTGCGTGCTTGGCGCGGCGGGCGGCGGGCGGGATAAGTGGAAGCGTCCCAGGATGGGGAAAATCGCGTCCAAGTATTGCCGGGAAGTTATTTTAACCAATGAGGACCCATACGACGAGCAGCCGGAGGAAATTTTGGAACAAATTGCGGTGGGTTGTGATGGAAATGCGAAAACACAAAAAATTCTTGACCGCCGGGAGGCGATTAAAACCGCGTTAGAAGTTGCCAGAAAGGGTTATACGGTTGCAATCACAGGTAAGGGCAGCGAGGCGTGGATGCACGTCGCCAATGGCAAAAAGATACCCTGGAACGAGAGAAAAACGGTTGAAGAATTATTATGAAGCTCACATTCTACGGCGCGGCCAAAATGGTAACCGGCTCCAATTATTTGCTGGCACATTGACCATACCGGTCGCCTACCCAAACTTTATAAAGACGGTTTTAGGGGCAGGGTTTATTCCACCATTCCCGCCAAAGATTTTTCTAAAATTCTTTTGTTGGATTCCGAACATGTTCTGATGCAGGACGCGGACAAATTCAAACTGCCGTTTCTATATGGCATTCGCGAGGTGGAGGAGCTTATTGGTGGTCACTGGGAAGGCGTTGAATATCACACTCCGATTAAAATCGGTTCGCGTGGGCAATTCAACGTGACATTTTATAGCGCAGGTCACGTTTTGGGTTCCAGTTTCGTGCTGATTGAGGCCGAGGGGAAACGGCTGGTTTTTTCGGGAGATTTAGGAAACTCCCCGGCGCCCATTATTGGGAAAAGAGAAGAAATGCCCGATGATGTTGACTATTGTTTGATAGATTCCACATATGGCGGCCGTGTTCACGAACCGGCGGCAGAGCGGAAAGAAGTTTTGGAAGATATGATTGAAGATACCGTGAAAGCAGGTGGAGTTTTGATGATTCCGGCGTTTGCCATGGAGCGCACCCAAGACCTTCTATACGAATTGAACGAGCTGGTTGAGCATGGCCGGGTCCCGCGCGTGCCGGTTTTTATTGACAGCCCACTCGCCATTAAATTAACAGAGGTCTACAAACAGTATTATCAATATTTTGATGCCGAAACCAAAAAGATAATCAAATCCGGAGATGCCATCTTCAACTTTCCCGGCCTTAAAATGACCATGACTACCGAAGAGTCAAAGACTATCAACGATGTGCCGCCGCCGAAAGTGATTATTGCCGGCGCCGGTATGTCCAATGCCGGAAGAATTTTACACCACGAGCGGCGATACCTGCCCGATCCCAAAAGCACTTTGTTGATTGTCGGCTACCAGGCGGCTGGGTCGCTGGGAAGGAAGCTTTTGGACGGAAAAAAGCTGGGAAAGCCTTTTGACGTTAAAATGTTCGGTGAAAACATTCCGGTACGCGCAAATGTAAAA
>LCOU01000016.1:0-8625 GCA_001003205.1 Parcubacteria group bacterium GW2011_GWA2_47_8b
TGTCGTCCAGTTTGGGGACGTTTCTTTTTATCATTTTCTTATTAGTATTGGTATAACACCTAAAAAATCTAAAACCATAGGGGAGTTGAAAATCCCAGATGCTTACTTTTTTGATTTTTTGCGAGGCCATCATGATGGAGACGGCACGTTTTATTCTTACTGGGATCCGCGCTGGAGGTCGAGTTTTATGTTTTATACCGAGTTTATTTCAGCAAGTAAAAAACATATTGATTGGCTTCGCCGACAGTTAGCTAGGTTTTTAGATATTAAGGGGCATATTACCAAAGATTCTAAAGGGTCAACATATCAGTTGAAATATGCGAAAGTAGAGTCATTGAAGTTATTGCCAAAGTTGTATTATGATAGGACGGTAGTTTGTTTGTCCCGCAAGCGCAGGAAAATAGAAAGAGCTTTAAAAGTCGCGGGAAAACAGCTATGAATTATGCCCGGGTGGCGAAATTGGCTATACGCACTACCTTGAGGTGGTAGCGCCGCAAGGCATGGAGGTTCGAGTCCTCTCCCGGGCACACTTCGACTCGTTCTACTCGCTCAGTGTAAACACAAAAACCCACACTTGCGGGTTTTTTGATTTTTGGGTATCATAGCCGTGGCACTTACAAGGAGGGTGCGTGAAAAAGCTCTGGGTGAAGTTCTGGATGCTCTTTAACTATAACGCGATTCTCGTGATGGTGTTTGTCGCTGCGTTTGGCGTGATTTTTTTAACGACCCTCGCCACATCTACACGAGCTTCCACAGCGGCCGCCAGCGACCACTCCGCGATCGCTTCCTCTTGCAATCAGGTCAAAATTTTCAGCCGCTTCGTTCTTGACGAGCCAATAGAAAAAAATCGGGGCATTCTGGAAGCGGACGTGAACCGCTGGCTCAAGGAAAATGCGGGCAAGATTGAAGTGGTCAGGATTCAAACCCTGGCAACCGGCATCGCCCAGTCGTTCCTTGAAATCATCGTTTGGTACAAGCAAAAGGCGGATTAACCCGCCTTTTTTATTGGAAATTTCGGCTCTATGTTATAATTAAGCTTATGGAAAAATCTCCAATTATCAGCACTATTAAAAAAGTAATGCCCGCCGTGGTTTCCATCGTCATTTCCAAAAGCTTAGATGCTCTGGAAAAGGAAATCCCGCCGGAAGTCCTGCCTTTTTTGCCGTTCGGCCATCCCCACCTTGATATTCCCCAGGAAGAAATTGACGCTCGGGGGATGGTAAAAATCGGCGGCGGCTCCGGCTTTATAGTTGACCCGAGCGGCATAATTTTGACCAACAAACACGTAGTCATTGACCCTCGCGCCGAATACACCATAATCACCGAGGACGAAAAAAAATACAAAGGAGAAATTCTTGCCCGCGATCCGGTGGATGATGTCGCTATTTTAAAAATATCGGGCAAAAATCTCCCGACCGTGGAATTGGGCGAGTCCACGGGACTGGACTTAGGCCAGACCGTTGTCGCCATTGGCAACGCTTTGGGTATTTTCCGCAACACCGTGTCATCGGGAATAATTTCAGGCTTATCCCGCTCAATCCGGGCCGCCACCGCGCCGATGACGCCGGCGCAGGAACTTCGCGGCCTGATTCAAACCGATGCCGCTATCAACCCGGGGAATTCCGGCGGGCCGCTGGTGGATTTGGACGGTAAGGCCATTGGCATTAATGCCGCCATTGTTTTCGGCGCGCAAAATCTGGGATTTGCCATCCCAATCAATTACGCCAAGCGCGACCTCGCTGACCTTAAAAAATTCGGGCGCATTAAGCGTCCGCTTCTCGGCCTCCGCTACATCAACATTGATGAAAACATAAAAGCGAAAATGAAACTGAAATACGGATACGGCGCCATAATAGTCGGCCAGATGCCGCACACCGAAGCGGTTATTCCGGGCAGTCCGGCTCACAAAGCCGGTTTGAAGGAAAAAGACATTGTCTTGGAATGCGATAACGAAAAGATTACCCCCGAAAGAACCATTCAGGATATTTTGGAGGAAAAAGAAGTTGGCGATACCCTTAATCTAAAAGTCCTGCGAGGCGCCAAAATCTCCACCGTTAAGGTGAAACTTTCTGAGAGAAAATAGAATCCAAGGCATTAGCGAAAAATCCGTCCTTTCGGACAAGTCCCGGGCCGTATTTCACCAAAGAAAAAACGACGTAGACCGCCAAAACCATTCCTAAAATTGGGAAGAAATACCGCATAGTCTCCTGATTCTACTCCACAGTGACGCTTTTTGCCAAGTTCCTCGGCTTGTCCACGTCATAGCCGCACAAAGTCCCAAAATGGTAGGCAAAAAGCTGTAGCGGAACGATATTTAAGATTGGCTCCAGCACTTCGACGGTTTTGGGAACGTAAAAGACGTCATTTGCCAGTCTGGCTATTTTTTTATCTCCGACAGTGGCAATCGCCAAAATCGGCCCGGAGCGCGCTTTTATTTCTTCCAAATTGGAAAGCATCTTTTCGTAAACCCGGTTTTGGGTAGCCAAAGCGACGGTCGGAAAATCTCTATCTATAAGCGCGATTGGCCCATGTTTCATTTCCCCGCCCGCGTAACCTTCTGCGTGGACGTAGGCAATTTCTTTTATTTTGAGCGCGCCTTCCAGAGCGGTCGGATAGTTGTAGCCGCGGCCGAGATATAAAAAGTTTTTATACTTTAAATATTTTTTGGCGAGTTGTTTTATTTTGCCGCTTTGAGCCAAAACCATTTTTATCTTTTCCGGTAAAATCGCCAATTCGCGCATAATTTCCCTGTGCGCGGCGGTTTTTTTGGGACTAAGATACAACGCCATCAGCGCCAGTACGCCCAACTGGGACAAAAACGCCTTTGTGGATGCCACTCCGATTTCCGGACCGGCATGGTTATAAACTCCGGCTACGGTTTCCCTGGCAATGCTGGAGCCAACCGCGTTGACTATTCCGAGAGTCAGGTTTTTTTGGTGATTGGCCTTGCGCAAAGCGGCCAATGTATCGGCCGTTTCGCCGGATTGGGAAATCAGGAGGGCGGCGGTTCCTTTTTTAATCGGATGTTTCGCGTAACGATATTCCGAGGCCAGCATTACCTCGGTTGGCAAATTGGTCAGCTCTTCAAAAAGAAGCTCCCCCGCCAACCCGGAGTAATACGAGGTGCCGCAGGCGAGAATCTCCAGCTTTTTTATATTTTTTAATTTATCGGTAACCCCCTCCAGTCCGCCAAGCTTGACCGTCCCTTTGTCCGCAGACAGGCGGCCACGCAATGCCGAACGCAAAACTTCCGGCCCCTCAAAAATTTCCTTCAGCATAAAATGGGGAAAGTGACCCTTCTGCGCCTGTTCCGGATCTATATCAAGCTTTTCTATTTTCGGCCTCGCCGGCCCTATTTCCAAGCCCCCGAGAGACAAGACCCCCCGTTGCCCATCCTTGAGATAAATCACCTTCTTTACCAAGCCAGCCAAAGCCGTCGGGTCCGAGGCGATATAATATTCTTTCTCGCCAACTCCAACCACCAACGGACTGCCCAAGCGGGCAATGTAAAGCTTCTGCGGCTCTTTTTTATTAATAAGGGCAATCGCGTACGCGCCGACAATTTTTTTAAGCGCCCATTCAAATCCATATTCTTCCACAAGATGCGTCAACACTTCCGTATCGGTCTGCGACCGGAATCGGTGTTTTTTGCCGATGAGCTCGCTTTTCAAATCTTGGTAATTCTCAATGATTCCGTTGTGGACCAAAAAAATCTCGCCCCGACAGTCGGAGTGAGGATGCGCGTTGACCTGATTGGGAGCGCCGTGAGTGGCCCAACGGGTATGCCCAATGGCCGCCGTGGCGGACAATGATCGCTTTCCCCGCAGCGCCCTCTCCAAATTATCCAATTTACCGACGGTTTTTATAATTTCCGCATTGGCTCCCAAATTAAAAAAGGCTACGCCCGCCGAGTCGTAGCCCCTATATTCCAGCTTGCGCAAATTACCAAGGACTATCTGCAATCCTTCTTTTTTACCTATGTAGCCCGAAATTCCGCACATAGCACCTACTCAATAGTAGCTCCTCGGGGCAGTGCAATTCAAGGAAAGAAAAAGGCGCCCGTTTGGGCGCCCATGGGTTTAAAGTTTGATGCCAAAATACGTTTTGCCCGAACCGGGAATCTCTACCTTTTCCACTGTCCCCGTCCCAACGAGATAAAAAACGGCTCTTATTACCAACTCAATATACGAGTCTCGCTCAGAATATTCCGCCCTTTTAAGGTCCGGGTGCAATGCATCCATGATGTCATCCATGGTCAGCACTTCCGCGCGCCGGCTGTTAAACAAATCCCAAACCCTGCTCCGCTCTTTTTCCAGTAGCTCTTTTGCTTGCGTAATCTTAAGAGCAACCTCGGAACGCAGCATCGGCCGTCTCCTTAAAGGGCTGCCGGCAGCTTAACTTAAATTATGAAATTAATCAAGCGGTCGGGAACGAAAATGACTTTCTTTATTTCCTTGGCTTCCACCCACTTTTTAATGTCTGGGTTGGTCAAAACCAGCGCCCGGGCCTGTTCCTCGCCAATTCCCTTGTGGACCTTTGTTTTGGCGCGCAACTTGCCATTTACCTGAATTAGCAGATCAAAATCGTCTTCGGTCACTAATTTTTCGTCCCAGACAGGCCATCTCTCATTATCTAAAAGCGTTTTGTTGCCGGATTTGTCCCACAATTCCTGCGCGAGGTGCGGCGCAAACGGAAACAGCAATCTAATTATCAATTTACAATTATCAATTTTCAAATTTGGAATTTTTTCCATTGCGTTAACCAGAATCATCATCGCACTAATCGCGGTGTTAAATCGAAGGCTTCTTATGTCCTCAGTAACTTTTTTTATAGTTCGGTGGAGGGATTTTTCGAGTTTGGAATTTTGGTCATTGGAATTTGTTTGGAAATTGGAAATTGGAAATTGGAAATTGTTTTTTGCAAAAAGCTGGTGGATTCTCTGCAAAAAACGGTGCATTCCCACTATCCCTTTTGAATCCCACGGCTTCGCGTCCTCAAGCGGCCCCATAAACATTTCATAAAGACGCAGCGAGTCGGCGCCGAATTTTTTTACCAAGTCATCCGGATTAGCCACGTTACCGCGCGACTTGGACATTTTCTGTCCGTCGGGACCGAGAATCAATCCCTGGTTGATCAACTTCATAAACGGCTCTTTGGTGGAAACTACCTTGATGTCATATAGAAACTTGTGCCAAAAACGCGCATACAAAAGATGGAGAACGGCATGCTCCACCCCGCCAACATACATATCTACGGGCAACCAGTAATCAAAAATTTTAAAAAAATTTTTGATTACTGAATTTTTAATTTTTAATTTTAAATTTTTATTTACAAATAGGTACGCGATGTAGTACCAGCACGATCCCGCCCACTGCGGCATAGTATTGGTTTCGCGCTTCGCCGGAGCCGAGCATTTCGGACATTTAACGTTCACCCACTTCTCTATTCCGGCCAGCGGCGACTCCGCCTTTCCCGTCGGCTCGTAATTTTTCACATTGGGCAATTTTACCGGCAAATCTTTCTCCAGAACGGGAACATTACCGCACTTTTCACACTTGATTATTGGAATGGGCTCGCCCCAATAGCGCTGACGGGAAAATATCCAATCGCGCAATTTATAGTTGACGGTTTTCTTGCCGCCGACTTTGGCTATGACTTCGTCTTTGGGGATTAGCGGTTCGTCCGCAATCAGCAATTTGAATTTTTCGGCAAATTCGCGGTCGCGCTCATCGTGCTGGGGAACCGCCATTATCGCACCGGTACCGTAGTGGGTCAAAACATAATCGGAAATCCACACGGGAACTTCCTTTTTGTTGATTGGGTTGATGGCCCGGACGCCTTTAAGCTCCACCCCGGTCTTCTCCTTGTTTTCCTGCCTTTCCCTGTCGCTTCGGTTTTTTGCCTTCTCGGCGTATTTTCTAACTTCCTCATAATTCCTAATTCTTGATGCATAATTTTTTATCCAAGGATGCTCGGGCGCCAGAACCAAATAAGTCGCCCCGGTTAAAGTGTCGGGTCGAGTGGTGAAAACTTCTATATCGCCGTAGCAAACCCGGTCGCAGTACAATGGAAACCTTATCAATGCGCCCTCGGAACGACCAATCCAGTTTCTTTGCATCTCCTTAACCCGTTCGGGCCAATCCAAGCCCTCTAAATCTTGAAGTAGGCGGTCGGCATAGGCGGTAATTTTTAAAAGCCACTGTTTAAGATTCCGGCGCTCCACCTGACTGCCGCAACGCTCACACGCGCCGTCAGTAATTTCCTCGTTGGAAAGCACCGTTTTGTCGGTCGGGCACCAATTCACCGGAACCTCTGCCTCGTAGGCAAGCCCCTTTTTAAAAAGCTGTAGAAAAATCCACTGCGTCCATTTGTAATACTCGGGGTCGGTGGTATTGATTTCTCTTTGCCAGTCGTAACTGAAACCCAAACTCCTAAGCTGGCTGGTAAAATTTTTGACGTTCTTTTTTACCACTAAACTGGGGTGGGTCTTGGTTTTGATCGCGTAATTTTCCGCCGGCAAGCCAAAAGCATCCCAGCCCATCGGATGCAAAACGTTAAAACCGTTCATCCGCAAATATCGGGCGTAAATATCCGAAGCGGTATAACCCTCAACGTGTCCGACGTGCAGACCCTCACCAGACGGATACGGAAACATATCCAAAACATAAGCCTTGTGAGGCTTCTTGGCTTCGGCGGCCCAAATTTTATACTTATTTTTGGCCCAAACTTTCTGCCATTTTTTCTCAATTTTCCCAAAGTCGTAACCCATTATATTCAAAGTCTATAATAAAAAAACCCGCCTGTTAAGGCGAGTTTTGCGTCTTTTTAATGAACGATGCCCTAAGTTCTTTCTTTAAGACCTTGCCCAGAATGTTCTTGGGAAGTTCGTCCACCGCGATTACGCAGCTCGGAACCTTGATTGCCGGAAGGCATTTCTCGCAGAACATAATAATTTCCTGGGAATTAAGGGCCTTGAGCCGTCCCTGGAACATAGGCAGCGGAGTGACGAACGCGACAATCCTTTCTCCGAGATCTCTGTCGGGAACGCCAATCACAGCCGCTTCTTGAATCATTCCGTAACCGGTAAGAACCTTCTCTATCTCGCTGGGATAGACGTTTTCGCCGCGAGTTTTGATAAGGTCTTTCTTCCGGTCAGTCAGCCACAAAAACCCGTCCTTATCCATTTGAACCATATCGCCGGTAGAAAACCAGCCGTCACGGCTTAGCACTTCCGCGGTTTCTTTGGGTTTGTCCCAATAGCCGGCCATTACCTGCGGACCTCGAACGAGAAGCTCACCGTCAACGATCTTCACTTCGGTTCCAGCGACCGGAAGGCCCAACGAGCCGGGCCGGCTTCCGTATATCGGATTAACGGACACAATCGGCGAAGTTTCGGATAAACCGTAACCTTCAACGATTTTCGCTCCAGTTCCCGATTCAAACTCGCGCTTTACATCTTTATCCAACGCTCCCGCTCCGGAAAAACACAGCTGCAGCGGGCCCTCCTTTAATCCGGCACATTCGCGTTCCTTGAGCATTACCGAAAACATTCGCGGAATTCCCGGAAAGATGGTCACCTTGTGTTTCAACATCAGCCGAATCACTTGTTTGGCGTTAAAACGCGGCGTAAGCACCACCGAACATCCTTGCGCCAGGGCAATGTTCATACAAACCGACAAGCCGTATACATGAAAAAACGGGATGGCTCCCATAAACACCGAAGCCGGCGTAATTGCGTCACCGACAGAGCCCATCGCCTGCATGGCGTTATTAACCAGATTGGAGTGTGTTAGCATCACCGCCTTGGAAACGCCCGTAGTGCCGCCGGTAAACTGCAGAACTGCCAAGTCAGATGGAGTGATGTGCGTTGAAGCGGCACAGCCCTTGGCCCAGAAAATATCCCTCCATCGCAAAGTTTCATCCGGCAAGCTGTGCCTTAAATTCTTCAAGCGATAAAGTAGCTTCAGATGCCACGGCAGGTAATCATCCAGGCCCACTACCATCATCTCGGTCTTTAACGGCATAATCTTACACAAAACTGCGTTGTGCTTATGAAAGTCTTTTAGAGTAACCAACAGCTTCGGCTGTGCTTGGTCAAGCATTTCCGAAAGCTCATCGGTGGTCGCAAGAGGATTGAGAGATACCGCAATACAACCGGCGCGCAAGGCGCCAAGATATCCGGCCACCAATTGCGGACAGTTCGGCAAAAGAAACGCGACCCGGTCGCCTGGCTTTATGTTCCGGTCCCGCAGGAAGAAAGCAAAACGCGAGGATAGGTCCGACAGTTCTTGGTACGTAATTTTCTTGTCATAAAACACGAGTGCCGTTTCGTTCGGGTGATTGCTGACGGTTTCCCGAAAAATGTTAGGGATCGTCATATTTGAATTCACGATCGCCTCCTGTCAAAAAACTGCTCCCATGCTATCACCTTGCGGCAAAATTTTCAATTTTCAAATCCAAATCACCTCCGCACCCCCAAATCATTTCCTCACAACCCTTTAGCGACCCCCACCCAAACTCTTCTGAAAGGACCGGCGGTTCTCTATCCCAGCGGATAGAGCCCCTGCCTGCCGGCAGGCAGGGGCCTATGGGCTCACCGCGAAACTTTTATTTAACCTCCTATTA
>LCOU01000016.1:8700-9959 GCA_001003205.1 Parcubacteria group bacterium GW2011_GWA2_47_8b
CGGAACGGGTTGAGGGAAAAGAAAGTGGCGGAGGAGCGAAACCTGAACGGGTTGCGAGGAACTGCCGGTTCCCGAGAAGATATTGTTGGGGGAGAGGGTTAGGGCGACGGCGAGGCGTCTCACGCGCTCAATTTGAAAATTTTGTAGGCTGTGCCGGTTGTGGTTTCCGCGATTTTTTCATAGGAATCGCCGCGCAGCTCCGCCAATTTTTTCGCGGTTTCAACAATATAGGCGGGTTCGTTGCGTTTGCCGCGATACGGTTCGGGCGCCACATATGGCGCGTCGGTTTCAAGTAAAATCCTGTCCAGCGGAATGTAATTCAAAATCGTGTCGTAAGCGTCGGTAAAAGTAATCACTCCGCCGAAAGTAAAATAAAATCCAGCCTCCAGCATCTTTTTCGTTATCGTAAGAGAGCCGACGTAAAAATGGTTGATTTTCGGAACTGATACCGGATTTTCTTTCAAAACTTCCAGCGTATCTTCATAGGCGTCGTCGGTTTCGGCCGTTGGCCTGGTGTGCATCATCAACGGTTTGTTTAAAGTTTGCGCCAATTTTATTTGCTCGGCAAAAACTTCTTTTTGCTTTTTGATTTGCGGTTCGCGATTTTCCGCCAAACGGTAATAATCCAATCCGCATTCGCCTATCGCCACCACCTTTGGGTCTTGCGCCAATCGGCGAAGTTTTTCCGCATCAAACTTTTCCCGCGCCGGCTCTTTCTGTTCTTTGCGATCATGGTGCCAACTTTCGCTTAAGTGGCTGGGGTGAAAACCAACGGCGGCCCAAATGTCCTTCGGATATTTTTTGGCAAGTTCAATAGCCGACTGCGAGGTGGCGGCCTGCGTGCCGACGCAAATCATCTTAACGCCAGCCGTTTGGGCGCGCTTAATTACCTCCTCACGATCTTGGTCGTACCACGGAAAATGAATGTGGGTATGCACGTCCAGTAAATTGGGCATTTTAAATTCTCGGGAAAAGGTTTGCGGATTTTTTTACTTGAAGGGTGTTTTCCGAAGGCCAGCTGACGCACTTGGTGATTTTCTCCGCAGTTTCCGGTAAAAACGGCGCGAGAAGCGCGGCCACGTTATCCAAAATAACAATGACATTAACTATTGCCGCCTGGCGCCGGGCACCGGGCACCGCTTCATCCCAGGGCTTTTCATTATTTATGTAGGCATCGCCGTAACCAATCAGCCCCCAAACCGCCGCGATTGCTTCGTGAAACCTAAAGCCATCCAATTTTTCCTCAACTGTTTTTTTCG
>LCOU01000017.1 GCA_001003205.1 Parcubacteria group bacterium GW2011_GWA2_47_8b
GAGAAGTCGGCTGGAAAGTCATGCAATAGTCCGGGGAGTAACCATCGTTGTCTTTCAACCACTGGACAGCGTGACGCAAAACCGGCAAATGCTGTACCGTATCTCCGGCCAATTCCGCCGGCCGCATAAATGGCACTTCGCATCCATATTGTTTCGCGACATCCGCAATCTTTTGGTCATCGGTAGTCAAAATAATACGGTCAAAAACGCCTGACTTTTGCGCCGCCTCAATGGAATATGCAATCAGCGGCTTCCCGCCCAAAAGTTTGATATTTTTCCCAGGGACCCCCTTGGAACCGCCGCGAGCTGTTATAATGCCGAGTATTTTATATTGTTTGGGCATAATTTATTTAATCAGATATTTAAGCGGCGCATCGCCTCTTCGGCCGCATCCCAATCCGATGGCACATCAATATCGCTGGCATATTTCTGGTCAATAATGCAAGGCACGGTATTTTCTCCGTAAAAATTGGGGTTGGCCTTATTGAACAAAAGATCCGTTTTGAAAAGATAAATTATACCATTGCTCCAATAATTTTTGGGACGATCCTGCCGGCGCGGCACTCTTTTGTAAATCGGACTGCCGTTAATTAATTTTAACAACCCCTTGTCATTAATAATCATATTATTGGAACAATTAAAGTGATCGGGAACTTCCGATACGGACACCGCCGAATCAGCCCCCGTTTTCAAAATCAATTCCACGGCTTCCTTAATGTGGAACGGCTGGCGCAGAGGCGAAGTCGGCTGAAGAATCATCGTATAGTCAGGATAATAGTTTTCTTTTTCCTTCAGCCAGGAAACCGCGTGCCGCATTACTTCCAGATGAGTGGCTTTGTCTCCAGCCAGTTCTTCGGTCTTTGGCCGCATAAGCGGCACTTCACAGCCATATTTTTTCGCGACTTCGGCAATCTGCGTGTCGTCCGTAGACAAAATCAACCGGTCTAAAACGCCGGATTTTTTGGCCGCTTCAATCGTGTAGGCAATGAGCGGCTTGCCCAACAGCGGTTTTATATTTTTCCCGGGGATTCCCTTGGAACCGCCGCGGGCTGTTATAACTCCTAAAATTTTCATTGAATTATTTTCTCTAAAAAATCAACGCTTCGTTTATATGATAGGCCATCTGTATATCCAACGTAATCTTTAACTATCTTGTCGCGCCGGTCGCTGTCCAATTTGGGGTCTGCCAAATAGGCATTTATCAACTTGGGCAAGTCCTCATCGGTTTTTGCCAGACGCACTGCTCCGCTGTCGTATATCGGCTTATAGTGGCTAAATTCGTACGCCAACGCAAACCGGTCTATGAAACCTATGTTGATTATTGGCTTATCAAAAACGCAGGCTTCAATGGTGATAGTGGAAGCATAGTTTATATTCAGGTCGGTGTATTTCAATGAGTATTTGAGATTAAGCAAATCCTGGTAATTCATTTCCACGTTACCGTCAATTTCTTGTCCGGCTTTTTCTATGTACAAATCCGGCACTTTGTAAAATTCTTCATAATTCTTATAAAGATCCAGCGGGTGGGTGCGAATAAATAAATTGACGTAGGGTATCTGCTTTGTTCTTCGTAAATTAATAAGATCGTGAATATATTTTTTCTGAAAAGGGTAGGCCTTGGTGACGGTTGTGTGAAAAAGCGTCGGGTATTCCGGACGCAGGCCCTTGGAGCGCAAAAATTCTTCGCGTGTCGGTTCGTTTTTATCCGGAACAAAATAAGGGTCAAAACGCGGCGTGCCGGAAACAAATATTCTGTCGGCGGCATATTTATGAATATCAATCGCCTCTTTTTTCATTACGTTATTCCAGGCAATTAAATAATCGGTTTTCCGCATATGTTTGGCGTTCATGGTTAAATTGTCCCATGTAAAATTCACCGCTACCGTCGGTATGCCATGCCTTTTGGCCCAGATGATAAACGGCGCTTCCCACGGATTGAAGCCCGGCGTCGCGGTTACTACCAGCGCCGGATGATATTCTTGCAACAGCTGTTCAAATTTCCGCGATTTTGGCAATAAAATATTTTCCAGTCGGCTGAAAAAGTTGGCGGTAAATAACCACGAAAACGGGCGGCCAAAAAACCTTAAAATTCGGCGGTTCCAATTGTCTCGGTAATTGGGACGCCTGTACCAATACTTGATGGAGGCCAGATAATCAAACTCGTTAACCAACGAAATTCTCAAAAATTTAAAAAGGCTCCAAAACCTCGGATGTTCCAGCGGATACTTTATATAGGTAATGTCCGGCGACTGCGGATATTTATATTTTTCGGCCGTTTCCGAATCAATTGACGGCGTGAAGACCACTACCTTGAATTTTGAAAGTAGATAGTCAATATATTTTGTCCGCAAGAGATCGGATGTAAAAACATGGTGCGGAATAGCCAAAAAAACGGTTTGTTTCATAAAATTAGACCTCGTGAAATTCTTTCTGGATCCGCGGACTGACCTTGGCTAGAACATCAGCAATAGCCGGCCCCGTGTTGCCGCTGCCAAACAGCTTGTCGGACGGATAGCGACCATGTTTAATCTGGTATTGAATCGCTTTCTTTATTTCGCCGGCCTCAGTTTCCGCGTCTTTGATGTTCTTTCCACGATCGCGATTTTGCTGACGAGAACCGACAACCACCGCCGGCGTCCCGAAATAGGCACCCTCGCGAATAAAGCTGGAGGAATTGCCTATGGCGCAGGCAGCGTTGGCCAAGGCGCGATAAAAATCATTTGGCTGCAGATGCTTGGTAAAAAATACATTGGATAACTTGTTGGAATCGCGCCATTGCCTGACAATTTTCCCAACCTCATCCGAACCGGCGTCAATATTGGAGCCAAGCAATAAAGTCGGCATACCCAGGGCGTCAATAGCCCCCAAAACCTCGCGCGCCATTTGAGCGTTACTTTCCTTGCTTTCGGTGGCGACCGGATGGAGCAGCACCAACAAAAACGGTTTGTCGGCGTCCAGTCCGGACGCAAAATCTTTTGGCAATTTCAAATCAAGCTGCTTAATCGTGTCTATGGGCGGCGAACCGACGGTAAAAACAAGCTTCGGGTCTTCTCCCATCTGCAGAACTCGCCTGCGGCTCGCTTCGGTGGCCGTAAAATGCACGTGGGAAAGTTTCGTGATGGCGTGGCGAACGCTTTCATCAAGCGTGCCGCTGATGTCGCCACCCTCGTTGTGGGCAATGGGAATATTCAGATAAGACGCGGCCAGAGCCACTGCCATCATTTCAAATCTGTCGGCGTTCACAAAAACCACGTCGGGCTTGAGCCGTTTCAATTCGTCCACGATGCCCATAATTCCCAGACCCACCGACTTGGCCATCGTTTCCGACGTTCCCCCGTCCAGAAATAGCGACACCCGGGAGTTTATCGCATAACCGTCATTTAAAATCCCGCGCGCCAAAAAATCATTTTTCAAAATTGTTCCCGGCTTGAAAAAATCAATAATTGACAACAGTCGCGCCCGGAAATACCACGGCAATGCCGATATCCACGAATGCGGCCGGCTGTTTTTGATGTTGGTCAGAAAATGGTCATAGGCCGCCGGAATGCCAACCATTAATTGCAGTTCCAATTCGGGATGTTTTTTGACGGCTTCCAATACAGACCGCAAACGCCCGTAATGGGCGCGATTGAATAGCGGAATTAAGACTTTTTTACGCATGCGTATATTATAACCTCGGAAAGCTCAGCATAGTTTTCAGATCGGCGGTGTCGTAACGGGGAATCAATAGCGGTTCATCGCTCGCCGCCACCCCCCGCTTTTCTATAGTAAAGGCATAACGATAGCCAGCTTCTTTGAGGATTTTTAGCGCCGTGTCGCTGTATCGGCCGTGCGGATATGAAAAAATTGTCGGCGCCGTCTTCAAAATGCCGGATAAAATTTCCTTGTTTAGTTCAATGTCCTTTTTTAACGTTTCTTCACCGACCACATTCATCGCGTAGTGGTTGTGAGAATGGCCGCCGATTATCATGCCTTGTTTTTTTAGATCCGCGATTTCTTCAGAGCTCATAAAAAGTTCTTCGCTGATACTTTTTTCATTTAACCCCAAGTTTTTGAAAACATAACGAAGAAACCGCCCCTTTATGTCTTCTGGTAAAAAAATCATCGTTTCCTTAAAGTTGGCGTTGCAAATATCCTCATGCATCCGCTTGTCGGTCAATCGGCGATCTTTCGGTATTTGATACGCGGATTCCAAATCCGGATAAAATTCTTTAATAAATTTGTTGAATGTATCACACATCTCGGCCGCCGAAAGACGCGACAAAAGAACGTGAATTTTCTGGGCCGTTGGCAAATGCCCTTCAAGAGTGGCGGTGATGGGAAAAAAGGCAGCCGCTACTTTATATTTTTTCAAAATCGGCAGGACATTTTGATACTGGTCTTTAAGGCCGTCATCAAACGTTACGGCGGCAAGCATCTCGCCATTGCCCGCTTTGGCCACTTCAAAAACTTCGGACGGTGAAACGATGCGATAATTTTGCGAAAGAAAATTAATCTGCCTATTAAAATCTTCTACTGAACAAGGAAAAATACCGGAAAACCGCGGGGACGGATTTTCTACATAGTGATAATTTACTATTATCTGCCGCTCCATTTGATATTTGAACTCGTATTGAAATTAGTTTGTCACAAAAAAACGACCCTCACAATGAGAGTCGTCTTGGTGTATGCGTTAATGAACTGTCGTAACAGGCCTCCAGTACCTTCATTACTGCCGCGCCTTCGGCAAAGCCGGTTTCAACCTTCTTGCCCTTCAAAATTGCGTCGGAAAATTCCTGCAATTCTTCCCGAACAGTGTCAACGGAAATGACAGTCAGCTTTTCCTTGCGCGTGGGCATCTTGTCGGTATCCCTTCCCAAACGCAGGAAAATTCTGTCCCTGTCTATATAAATCACTCCCTCGGTGCCCGAAATGACGCAACGCTTCTCGCTCGGCACGTTGTAATTTACGTGAAGCGAAACGGCCACGTTGTTGTCCAAACTCATCAAGGTCGCGCTGCAATCGGGCGCCGTCGTTCTGCCCGATACATTCCGGATTGTGGCGCAAACCGATCGCACCGGCCCAAACAGATAATGAATCGTATCAATCGCGTGGCTTCCCAAGGTAATCAGCGGCCCTTCGCGGGTCCGTTTCTTGTCGCACCGCCAATTGCCCGGGTCTATGTTGTAGACGCCGCCGTGGGAGAAATTGAAACTCACATCCACCACGGATCCGATTGCCTTCTTGTCCAGCAGTTCCTTCGCTTTGCGAAACACCGCCTCGCGCCGCTGATTGTGGCCGACCATAAACACTTTCCGTTTCCGGTAGGCCAGAAACACCTGTTCCAAGGCCAAAGCCTCTTCACAAACGGCCGTCATCGGTTTCTCCACGAAAACGTGGTGTCTACCGAGGAGAAGCAGAGGTTCCAACAAACCGACATGCTGGTCATGCGGCGTCGCAATGATAACAGCTTCCAAATTCGGGTCGTTCAAGATGCAATGTATGTCTGACGTTCCCAAAGGTCCGTACTGCGCCGATTTCTCCTGGTTAGGATGATAAATATACCTGACCAGAAATTCCGGCATTTTCTCCAGATAGGAGAAAAGTTTCTTCCCAAAATTTCCAAAACCGGCAAGGCAAACTTCAATTTTCTTGTCTGTCATTTTGCATCTCGCTTAACACCTGGAACAATTATTGCAAGGATGGCAGACGCTCCTTCTGCCGCTCATATGAGCAATCCGCAGCTGCATCATCTTCGGGCCATTCCAAATGTCGTAAATGGATTCGGTACGAGCATTACCCAGCCGGAGATGACTCAAATAGTCGTCTTCGCACGGATTGACCGTACCATCAGCCCAGACATAGAGATGGCCGAAAAGCTGGCTACAAGTTTTGCTTGGCGCAATATTCAGCGGTACACCGTCCGGACCGTACTGATAGATACTGCCGGATTGTTCGGGAGTGGCGTTGCGCGCAGAAAATTCGTCAACCAGCGGCGACCAGAACGCGCGCGCCTTCTCGGCATCTTGGTCATCTCGGAAGGTGACCATATTGACTCGGGTGCGAATGGGCGAATCGGGAAACTCCTCGCGGCGAATGCGATTGAACATCCTGATGTTGCTGACAATCTTGTCAAAATCGGCACCAATCCGGATTTTCTCAAAAGTTTCCTTGTCCGCCGCGTCCACCGAAAACACAATAGTCAGGAAAGAGCCCAGCGAGAGCCATTCCCGAACTTTCGCTTCGGTCAAAGTCATCGCGTTGGTGTTGAACTTGATATCCAAAATTCCCTTATCATGGCAGTAACGCAGCATATCGGAAAACCGGGAATTAAGCGTCGGCTCTCCTCGACCGGCAAACACCACGGCGCAACAACCGCGCGCGGCCGCTTCATCAGCCACTTTGGTAAACAGGTCCCATGGCATCGTTTTGACTCGCGCGCTGTTAATTTCCCCTTGCATCTTCGGGTCGGACTGGTAGCACATAATGCAACGCAAATTGCACACCATCGTTGACTCCAAGTGCAAAACCGGCACGAAATCAAACAATGCGAGCCTGTTCGCCAAAGTCTTAAACTTGTAGCGATAAATCAGATAACGCATAGCGTTCTTGGGATTAATCCGCAAGTGACGCAGGGCGATACCCACCTCGCTGACCGCCAAGCAAAAACCCTGGGTGTTTTGACCAGCCTCATCGGCGGTAGTGAAATCGTAACTTTGCAAATAAGACATCACATTCAGAAGAATGTGGGCGTCCTCTTTTCGGCCGTTCTCCAATTCTTGCTTGATTGCCGCAATAATTTCGTTGACAGAATCCGGAGTTACGCTTGTAACGTACGGATTGACAAGCCCCTTGACGCCCTTGTGCTCCTTAACCCACTGGGTAATTTCCCGAGCGCGCTGGTCATGCTCAACAAGCGCCTGTTCGCGGCGCTTTTTCAAACTATCCTTGTCATCGCTGCTCATCCATATTCTCCTAACAAAGAACCGTCCAGAGTGTACAACACATTACAAAAGCCGTAAAGTCACATTTTAAAAAAAGAGGGAATTCGTAAAAAACGAATTCCCTCATAAGGGTGGTTGGACCGATTTTAGATCTGCGCAAGCGCGTCCGCAATCTTGCGAAGCGCCATACCGCGCTCTGTCGGCATCGGATAAAGTTCGTGTTGGAGTGCCCGCATCGTGATGAACCCGGTAATCGTAAGAAGTCTTTGAATCGCTTCGGCAAGTTTGCGAGCGTCTGCCATGACAAATTCCGAAACGCCATCCTCAACCGCCTCAAGCGCTCTGCTACCTACCGCTTTTTCATAACGGCGAAACAGCACTTCAAGGCCCAAACTTACCACCGGAACACCCCGATACGCTCCCGCGACCCAGGCGGAGCTATCAAACTGCACTATGATATCGGCGCCTGCCACCAAATCATGGATTGGAAAAACGTCCTTACCTACGATTCTTGCAGGAACAGGACTTAAAGAAACAAGTTCTTCATAAAGTTTCATCTCTTTTTTCGTCTCGGCATCCACTGCGTACGGCGTCCGATCTCCGGGATGTGTTGCCAGAACAAGCTGGAGCCGCGGGCCATCCTTTTTCATAACGAACCCGTTGGCATCTACAAGGAACGAGATAGCTTCCATTAAAACCGTCCAAAGGGCCATGTTTCCGGCCGCAAACTTACCACACGGCGCAATTACCAGCCTGTCTCCTGGTACGACGCCGAGTTTTGCGCGAACCTCTTCTCGCGTGAATCGCGGGAAGGCCATCTCCTCGCGAAGCGGATTGCCCGTGCAAAAAAGCTTGGCGTTCGGGAAAACCTCGCGAGCCCCATCGGCGTCTCTATGCGTAACGCCAAGATAGAAAGCAGCGCTTGAGGCAAGCTCCTCAAACCAAGCGCCAGGCCGCGCTCGCGCCCAACAACGGAGCATGTCCCCGTAGAAGCCATAAGGCACTCCGGCGTTTCGTGCCGCTTTGCCGGCAACAATTTCGGGCCGCGCAAGTTCCGCAGAAGACGACATCCCCAGGACAACAACATTCGCGCGAGACGCCGCAAGCGCAATTTCCTCCATCGTCTTGGCTAACGGCTTCCCGTTGCCGATGATGAGGTCAACACCAAACCCGCGCTCTTTTAAAACCGGCCCCAAAAGATTGAAACAATCCGAGGGAGCAACGTCTCTCGCAACAAGAACCGCTCTTTTGTCCACCGCGCACCTCCATTTTTAAAGTACTGAGCAGTATTCTAACACTGCCGCGAGCGTAACACGCCGAACAATCCTAGTCAAATGACAAAATATGGCCCGCAATCCGGCTTCCGGATTTGCCGTCCAGTTTCCAGCACTGATCCGAAACAAGTTTCTTTCTTGCCTCACGATCAATGGCGGGGTTCACCAAATACTTGTTAATCCAAAGGAGGAAGTCTTCCTTGCTTTTGGGATACTGAATGGCGCCGCTCTCCACCACTTTTCTGTAATGCTCCGTTTTGTAAAAAAATGTCGGAGATTTGGAAATTGGCCCTTCCTTGATTTCAAAATCTATATTGATAACCGGTTTATCGCGCGAAAAACGCACGCCCGGCATCGCGTAGCGCAACCAGGGACGTTTTTCCAACTCCTCGTTTTCAATAAAATCGTTTGGCTGAAAGCGAACGAATAGCTGCGCGTTCGCTATTGAGTTGTTAGTTGTTGAATCTTGAATCAAATCAATAATATCCCAGTCGGAATTGCTGAATGCCTTACCCATTGGGGCGTAAACAATAAGTTTTTTGGCGGAGTCCAGTTTATTTTTTTGGCAAAACTCCCCGCGCGAAACCGGCTTGTAATTGACGTGCCAATCATAGTTGGGAATGCCGGACACGAAAATATTTTTTTCTTTAATATCGGCATATCGCATCGCCTCCTCTTTGACGATTTCATTAAAAACAACGAGGGAGTCGGGCAGCAAACGAAGGGCGCGACGCGCCGTCAGCTTGTCCCAAGAATTTATGAAACCGATGCTCCGGACGCCCCGATGCTTCGCTTCCCTCAACAAATGAATTTCCTGTCCATCAAAAAGATGCGCCAAAAAAACGACATCCGGTTTATACTTTTCAAAATACGACGCGAACCGATGATTGCTTACTAATAAATAATCCAGCGCCCGAACCAGTTTTCTGACCCACCGTCTGGCCAAAACTCTGTTGAGGAGCAAGTGCCAATAGTAACCGAGATGATTCCTATTATCTTCCAGATTCATTTTGCGCCGCAGGTCAGTGGTTGCCGTTCGCAAAAGAGTAAAACTTAGAGAAGAAAAAAAGGCATCCAATCCCCTCGGGTTGGTATTTTCTATCGCCTCGTAAAAAACCCGAGGGTGGGAAAATTCTTTTTTGTAATATTCGGCTCGCTCGGAACTGTCAACGAAAAAAACTATCCTGACGTCATCGCGGGCAATCAGATTTTTATAAATATCGGTGCGCAAAATATTTTTCGCCTCCGCGCCCTGAAAAATTGTGATAAATACTGTTTTCATGGACATAATTCTAATCTACGAATCATTACGAATGCCACCAATAACAAGTCGCATTGCTTTTGTATTAGTAGCATTCGCGTGTCATTCGTGAATTTGTGTTATCCGGCCCGCGCAGCAGAAAATCAGCTATTCTTACCCCTGCGCGGCCGTCCATTTTCCACGCCTGCAGTTTCAAAAACTCCGACCGCTCCTTTTTGTCCAAGCCGGGATTTTTCAAATAGCGATTGATGTTCGCTATCAATTCTTCCTTGGAACGGGCAAACGGACACCAGCGGGTCGGGAGCATTTTCGCCGTGTGGTCAAAATCCAAAAATCTTTTTACGCTTTTTAGATAGGGTTTATTTTCCCAGCCGTCAAAAGCAACGCCTACAATCGGCTTGTCAAAAGCGCAGGCGTCAATGTTTAGGGAAGTCATGTAAGCTATGACCAAACCGGAATAATACAAACTGTCCGCCAGATGAACCATCGCCGGCCGATCCATTTCCTGGTCGCGGTAGACCCCGTTTTGGAATTGGCGCGAGGGATATTCAATCCGGAAATGCTCGTCGGGAACAAAACTGCCCATCGGTATCGTATCGTTAGGCGGCATGCGCACCAAAAATTGCAAATCTTGGGGTATTTCGCCGTTCGCCATAGCGTCTTTTAGAATTTGTAAAATCTGCCAATCGGTATCAATAAAACGGCCACCCCAGGGCGAAAATAATACCAACGGTTTTTTGGAGTCAAAATTGATTCGCCGGAAAAATTCTTCGCGCCCGCTCCGCGGTTCATTAAGATAGTAATCAAATTGCGGTAAGCCGGAAATAAAAATGTTTTTCTCCTTTACATCTTCATACCGAATTGCCTCGTCTCTAATAATCTCATTATTAACAATCAGTAAATCCGGTTTTATCCGAAATAATCCCTTGTTGGTAATGTTGTCCCAGGACCTCACCATTCCTACGGTTCGGATGCGGCGACGTTTGGCCTCTGCCAGACAATGGACATCGTCGGGATGGAAAACATCCGGAGCAAAAACCAAATCCGGCTTGTAATGGTCAAAATAGGCGGCAAATTTATTTTTAGAAATAGTGAGCCGGTCAAAAAACCTTGCCGCTTTTTTTACGACGGCCAGCCGCCCAATTTGCGAAAGAAAAATGGCAATTAGGTAATTGATGATTTTTTTATTCTTCAATAAAATTTCCCCGCGCCGAATCGCCAGTCTTTTGGTATTAACCAGCGACTGCCCCAAGTAACCGAAAATAATATCCTGCCTGGATAGTTTTTCGGTCTTTATTCCTTCAATTACCACGCTCGCGCCCTTGTCCCGAGCTTGCCGAGGGAGGAAGTTTTTTTCAAAATAATCCTTCTTATAATCCGGACAAAAAATAACCAGCCGCGTGTCCGGAGCGGCCGTCAGTTTTTTGAACACATCCGTAAAAAGAATGTTTCTGGTTACGAAAGGATTAAGACTGGTGATAAAAATGGTCTTGGTCATTGTAGAATCCTGCGCTCCTATGATTATAACCAAATAAAAAACTGCTGTGTTACGCAGCAGTTTTAAGGCATTGATACGCCGGCATCGCGAAGGAATTGCCTTTGGGTTTCCACGCTCTTTTGATGAAACATCATTTCCGGGAGAAATTTCGGCGGAATTGTCGGGATGTGAGCGCCCGCCTCATAAACGTCAAAAACGTCTTGAGCCGCTCTGATGCTGCCGACGATAATCTCGGACGGCAGGTGATGCTGGTCAATCAGCACGCGCGTCTTGCTGATCATCGCGAGGCCGTCCAGACCGCAGTCCATAATCCGCCGATAAAGCAAGCTGACGTATTTCGCGCCGGACTTGGCGGCGGCAAATGCCTGGAACCAGGTAATGCAGCAAGTGCAGTTGACCGCAATTTTTTCATTGCTCAACTGGCGAATTACCGACAAACGGTCGGTGCCGTCAGTGCCCAAAATCGGAATCTTAATCGCGAGACCGGGATAATTCATCTCTTTGACGAATGACCGGGCCTGTTCCAACATTCCATCGGGGTCGTCGCGGAAAACTTCGGCGCTTAGCGAAATCGGCTTGGAAGTGTATCGCGACTTCAAGTCAACGATTTTCTTCCAGGCATCCAGCGGATTGGTACAGCCGGCCTTTTTGAGAATTGACGGATTGGTGGTAATTCCATCCAAAATTCCGGTTTTCAGCCACTTTTCTATTTCGTTGAGGTCGGCCGTATCAAGAAAAATTTTCATACGTTCCTTTCTTGATGGGGTCAAAGTTCTACCAACAAGGTAAGGTTATTTTCACGCAAAGTCAACAAAAAAAGAGCGCCGGTTAAGCGCTCTTTGTTTCTGAAATAAGTTCTTTGAGACGGAAGGCGATGAGGTGGGTAAGCACCACGTGGAAGGATTCAACCAGCGGCGTGCCAAGACTTTTTTCCTCAACCGGCACTACCACCGCGACGTCCGCCATCTTTGCCATCGGACCGCCGTCAAATCCGGAAAATCCGATTGTAATGCCAGAACGGTCCTTGATGTATTGGAGTCCCTTCAAAAGATTTTGCGACCAATTGCCGCCAAAGTCCGAACCGCTGCCGCCATGAACGCTGATTCCAATACCGACTGGGATGCGAAGCTTGGAAAATTCGCGTGGCTCCAAAAAAAACGTATCCAGCCACGCCGTGAAATAATCCTCCTTCAGCCGATCATTCACGATTGCGCTCATAAGAGGAATGTTGTCCCATGGAGCCAGAGCGCGAATTCCCCGCTTGCCCGGCAAATCATTGACGGTCTTCGCCAAATCGGCAGCGAAATGCGAAGCCGTGGAAGCCGAGCCTCCGTTACCCATGATGAAAACCGGAGCGCCGAGCTGCCAGGTCGCAAAAAGAATATTAACAATTTTTTCAATGCTCTTTTCCTGCCCCTCCAGCGCTTTTATAAGCCTTTTGGAATTTTCAAAGTACCGATGTATGTATTCCTTGGTATCCACTCGTATCTCCTTGCAAGTACTGACTGTAGAACAGAATTATTGCACAAAATGTTACGCCCTGGCAATGATTGTGGCAGCTTCAAGTAAGTTGTCAGCTTCCCAATCCGCTTTAATTTTTTTATTCTCTCTTTTTGTCGCCTCGGTATTGATTAGTACAGTTTTGCAGCCGACCAACGGCCCCATATCAACATCGCGCCACCGATCTCCGACGACAAACGATTTTGACAGGTCAATTTCTAATTCCTTTGCGGCCTGCAATATCATGCCCGGTTTTGGTTTGCGGCATGGGCACTTATGCTCTTCGTCATGAGGACAATAATAAACCCCATCAAGTCCTAGTTGGGATTGCATAAAATCATGGATTTTCCGAAGATCGCCGTCCGTAAATTTACCTCGCGCGATGTCGGGCTGGTTGGTAACCACGACGCAGACAAAACCGGCATTTTTCAAAATTTTTATCGCCTCCGGCACCCCGGGCAGGATATGAAAATCCTCAACGACGTATGGAGATGCGAACCAATGGTCGGTCGTAACCAGCTGGTTTATTACGCCGTCGCGATCCAAAAAAACTCCCTTGCGCATATCGTGGGAAGTATAAATAAAAAGAACCCGTTTGGCAACGAGTTCTTAACGACAATCAAGACCGAAGGTAAGCAAGCGCAGCGGCCAAGTTTGCGTCCGCAGAAGCGAAATCAGAATTATCCAGCTTGATGTGATCATGCTTTTCAATTTCCGTGGGTATCAGTGACTGCTCTTCAAGAAGGCGCTTC
>LCOU01000018.1 GCA_001003205.1 Parcubacteria group bacterium GW2011_GWA2_47_8b
TTATTCCTTCAAACTTTACTGAATCAGCAGCATACTCATAAATAAAAGCCCCGCTTCTCGGAGTTATTGCCTCAATTCTCGGAAGCTTTTTTGTGCGGCCTGGGAAGAGTCAGGCGATTATGGGCGCGCTATATAAAGGTTTAGCCGCTTCTCTGGTTATTTCCGCAATTCTGTTTTATTTTGCCGCTAAAATTTTCTTCCCTGAAAATTACTTGAGTATTTTTGGCGCGGCCTTTGTCGGCTTGGCGGTAACCGTTCTGATGGTTTTGATAACCGACTATTATACCGCCAAAAAGTTTCGCCCGGTGAAATCAATTGCCGAAGCTTCGCGCTCCGGCCACGGCACCAACGTTATTATGGGTCTTTCGGTGGGTATGGAAGCCACACTGCTTCCGATTTTGGTGATTGTGGCGGGTATTTTCCTCGCTTATTCCTTTGCCGGACTTTACGGCATTGCCATCGCGGCGACTGCCATGCTTTCGGTGGCCGGTATTGTGGTGGCGATTGATTCTTTCGGGCCGGTAACCGACAACGCCGGCGGCATTGCCGAGATGAGCGGCGCGCCGGAAGAGATTCGCAAAATTACCGATGCGCTTGATGCCGTCGGCAACACCACCAAGGCCGTTACCAAGGGTTACGCCATTGCCTCGGCGGGGCTCGCGGCTGTTGTTTTGTTTGCCGGTTATACGGAGGAGCTGAAAGCGCTTTCAAAAAATATAGTTTTCGGCCTGGAAAATCCCAACGTGATTATCGGGCTATTCTTGGGAGCCGCGGTTGTTTATTTTTTCGGTTCGTTGGGAATGAAAGCCGTGGGGCAGACGGCTGGCGCGGTAGTTGAGGAGGTGCGCCGCCAGTTCAGAGAAATTAAAGGCATAATGGAAGGCACTGCTAAGCCCGATTACGGCCGAGCGGTGGACATTGTTACTAGAGCCGCGCTTCGCAAGATGATAGTGCCGGCGCTTCTTCCCGTTGTTTCGGTTTTGCTGGTTGGTTTGGTTTTGGGAGCGCAAACTCTGGGAGGATTTTTGATAGGTTCAATCGTCGCCGGATTGCTTCTGGGTATTTCTATGACTGCCGGAGGAGCCGCCTGGGACAATGCCAAAAAATACGTTGAGGCCGCCGGCGCCAAAGGCACCGATTGGCACAAGGCCGCCGTCACGGGAGACACCGTCGGCGATCCCTACAAGGATACTGCCGGTCCCGCCATCAATCCGCTGATTAAGGTTATGAATATAGTAGCGCTCTTGATTGTTTCATTGCTGTAAGTTACTATACGGCCGGTACTTTAGAGGAGGCATCCGGATGGGATTCTGGGGTTGGACGCTGGTAATTGGTTTTATTTTGTTTGGGGTTGCTTTTCCGTTCGCCGTTTTGGTCGGCAAGCTTTTGAAGAAGCGGCCGGCAGAATCCGAGGCGTGGGAGGAGGGGAAGGACTCGGACGAAGAAAGACTTCGTAGATGGTATAGAGGCTCCCCGCCGGTTTAGATCCCTATCTTTACAGATGGGGATTTTTATTTTATAATAGACGGAACAATGCTCCCGTTAGAAGTGGCACCATCTTCAAATCACTTCTAGCGGCCGCATATCAAATTATGTCAACAAGATATATAAAAACGTCGATGATAGACCGCTTCTAACGGGATGAAATCCTCATTTAAGAAATTACCCGACTCCCAAATTGACTTGGAGGTTAGGCTGGATCAAAAAGAATTTGCGTCTTATTACCAGGCGGTTCGGGAAAAAGCCCTGGCCAGTGTTCATTTGAAAGGCTTCCGCCCGGGGACGGCGCCTAAAGAGCTCGCCGAGCAGGCCCTGGATCAAGACGCGGTTTTCAATGAAGCCGCCAAAAGCGCGATTCATTGGAGCTTAGACGAAATTTCCAAAGATAACGAGTGGACTCTCATTGACGCTCCGCAAATTACCGTTGAAGATTCCAAGGATATGGGCATAATTTACAAGGCGCGCCTGACTGTCTTTCCGGAAATCAAACTCGGCAATTACAAAAAAATCGCCAAGAAAGTTATGGCGGATAAGAAGGAACAGAAAGTTGAGTCGTCGGAGATAGAACAAGCATTGGAATGGATTCGCAATTCCCGCAAGACAAAAGAAGATGACAAAGCGCCGGAACTCACGGACGACTTCGCTAAAAGCCTGGGAAAATTCCAAACCGTGGACGAGTTGAAAAGAAGCGTCAGCGACGGGCTGTTGTTTGAGAAAAACGAAAAAGAAAAAGAACGATTGCGCTTGAAAATGATTGAAGAAATTATTAAAGATTCCCAAGTTGACCTTCCGGAAATTATGGTTAAGAAAACTTATGACAATATGGAAAAACAGCTGGGGCCGATTTTCAAATCAAGCGGCAAATCGGAAGATGAAATCAAAAAATCACTGATGGAACGGGCGCGCCAGAACGTGGCGAGTAATCTGGTAATTTATAAAATTGCCCAAGCCGAGAAGCTGGAGCTGAAACCCGAAGAAATTGCCGATGACGGGCATTACGACTATAATTACGGTGTAGCGCAAAACCAGAAAGTCTTCAGCTTTCTTGAGAAGCAATAGGAGTAATCGCTAATAATGCGAATGACAGCAAAATAATGCGAATAAAAAAATATGAATAATGAAAATATAAAAAACGAATATTTGATACCGACGGTTGTTGAGAAGGTGCCGGGAGGCGAGCGCGCCTACGATATTTATTCGCGCCTGCTTAAGGAGCGGATAATTTTTCTCGGCGGTCCGATTACCGACGGTCTTGCTAACGTTGTTATTGCCCAGCTTTTGTTTTTGGAACACGAGGATGCCAAAAAGGACATTACTTTGTATATAAACAGTCCGGGTGGTTCGGTTACCGCCGGTATGGCGGTTTACGACGCGATGCAATACGTAAAGCCGGACGTTGCCACCGTCTGCGTCGGCATTGCCGCTTCAATGGGCGCGGTGCTTCTGGCTTCCGGTAAAAAGGGCAAAAGGTTCGCTCTGCCGAATTCGGAAATAATGCTGCACCAAGTGATGGGCGGCGCGGAAGGGCAGGCGGTTGAAGTCGCGATTGCCGCCAAACACATCGTTGAGATAAAAAACAAACTCAACCAGATTTTGGCAAAGCACACCGGCCAGCCGTTCGCTAAAATTGAAAAGGATACCGACCGCGACTACTTTATGGCCGCCGATGAGGCCAAGTCTTACGGCGTAGTTGACGAAATTATTAAGAAGCGATAGTATTGATTTAGCTTGTGGCCGGGGTCCGTGAAGCCCCCGTCAGCCCCGTCCGGTTGTTACCCGGGCGGGGCATTTTTATTTTAAACGGCTTGAGCTACAATAAAGCCAATGAGCGATTTACTTACCAGCGGCGTGGAAGAGGTGATTGTCAAAGAGCATCTTGAGGCGGCGCTGAAGTCGGGGAAAAAACTGCGGATTAAATTCGGAGCCGATCCAACCGCGCCGGACTTGCATTTGGGGCACACCGTGGCGCTGCGAAAATTAAAGCAGTTCCAAGATGCCGGCCACAAAATTGTGTTCATCATCGGCGACTATACGGCAAAAATCGGCGATCCTTCTGGCAGATCAAAGACCCGTCCGGCCCTGGCCGACGTGGAAATAAAAGCCAACGCCAAAACGTATTTCAAGCAAGTTGGCAAAATCTTAAATCTTAAAAAAACCGAAATACTTTACAACAGCCAGTGGTTTGGCAAGGAAAATATGGAGTTTTTGATAAGATTGGCGTCCCGGTTTACCACCCAGAGAATTTTGGAAAGAGACGATTTTTCCAAGCGCTTGAAGAGCGGCGCCGAATTATACTCCCACGAACAATTTTATCCGATGCTTCAAGCGTATGATTCTGTGCAAGTGCGGGCGGATGTGGAAATCGGCGGTACTGATCAGAAATTCAATATGCTTACCGGCCGGGATCTCCAGCGGCATATGGGATTGCCCGAACAGGATGTAATCACGGTGCCGTTGCTGGTTGGCACTGACGGTGAGAAAAAAATGTCCAAATCTGTCGGCAATTACATCGCGCTTGCGGAAAAACCAAATGAAATGTTTGGGAAGATTATGACAATTCCGGACCAACTCATTGATTCTTACCGCCAACTTTTAACCGACGCGCCCGCCGAAGTTTTTGCGAAGGCAGGTCCGCGCGAAGCCAAATTGGAATTGGCCAAGATTATTGTTTCAATGTATCACGGGCAAAAAGCCGGCGAGGCGGCTCGGGAGGAGTTTATCAGGGTAGTTTCAAAAGGCGGTGCGCCGAGTGAGATTAAATCTTATAAAACCAAAAAAAGAGAGTGCCGTTTGGTTGACTTGCTCGTGGAAACGAAATTAGCGGCCAGTAAAAGCGAGGCCCGTAGACTTGTTGAGCAGGGCGGTGTTAAGATAAATGACGCGAAAAAGAATGACCCGGATGAATTGATTGAGATTAATGAAGAAATTTTGATTCAAGTCGGCAAGCGGAATTTTTTGAAGGTTTATTAAAATGCCAGAATCATTACCGGAACAGCCAAACGAATTTGAAAAAGCCGAATTTCGGTCGGAGCAGGAACCCGATCCCGTCAAGAGGGAAATTTTAGGGTACGTGGAGCAAAAAATCCGCGGCGAAGATCAGCTAAAACATTACTATGAGCGGCTCCTTGCGCAGGGAAAGGCTTATGATCCGGAAGATGTGAAAGCGCAGAGACCCGGCAAGTCGCTGCCGACGCTGTCTGCCAGAATGGAGGAAGTTGAAAATGCTTTAAATGGCCGTGGGAAAGTTTTGCAGATTTGGCCGATGGTTATGAGGCCGGTGATTGATTGGAATCCAGAGAAAGACATTGAACCGCTGAAGATTAAGTCGCTGGACGTCACCGTAGTAGAGTTTCTTGATGACATTATCGCCAAAGACCCGAACGTTGGCCTTGCATTCGGCAACACGCTGATTGATTTTTGCTATGATGCGGTTGGCAGTCTAAAGCCGGAGAACAAAACCGAAATTATCAAAATGATGTATCACGCGCAAAAAGCCAACACGATTTTAAAAGAAACCGAGTTATTCTCCGACCCGACATATTTTGACGAGCATGTTTTAGGACAAAAAACTCAAAATGCCGCCCATATACGCAACCTTCAGGAAGAATATGTAAATTTGCATAATTATTTTTCAAATGAAATTACCAAACTTGATAACAAAAATACTTAAATTTGGCGGCTCCTCGGTCGGTTCAGCCGAGCGGATTAAAGGTGTTTGTAAAATCATTGCCGGAGCGGCCAAGAAGGATAGAATCGTGGCTGTTGTTTCGGCTATGCAAGGAGTCACCGATAAATTATTGGCGCTGGATTTTGATTTTGTAAAAGAAAAACACCTGGAAGCGGCCAAGACGCTAAAAGTATCGGCACCGACGGACTTATTGAATGAGCTGGAGGGCATTGTCAAAGGATTAAAAATGGTCGGCGATGTTTCGCCGGTGGCATTGGATCTTGTGGCGAGTTTCGGCGAACGGCTCTCTGCAAATCTAGTCGCGGCATGCTTAAACAAAAAAATTCCTGCAGTTGCGGCTGATTCAAGAGCGTTGGTTAAAACCGACGACAATTTCCAGAACGCCGCCGTGGATTTTACGGCCACCAATCGCAATATTAAAAAGTTTTTTCGTAAGTCCTTAATTCATAATTCTAAATTCATTATTCCCGTAATAACTGGCTTTATCGGCTCAACCGAATCCGGAAGAACAACCACGCTCGGGCGGGGTGGTTCCGATTACAGCGCGGCGATTTTCGGCGCGGCGCTGGGCGCAAAAGTTATTGAAATTTGGACTGACGTGGACGGCGTGATGTCGGCTGACCCCAGAATCGTTCCGGCGGCGGCCGTTTTGCCGCAGATCAGCTACGAGGAAGCGTTTGAAATGGCTTATTTTGGCGCCAAAGTTATCCATCCGGCGACTATGGTGCCGGCAATCAAGAAAAAAATACCGATTCTGATAAAAAACACCTTTAATCCCAGCCACTCTGGTACCTTGATCGGAAACCAAAATCTAAGGCGTTACGAACGCCTTAGATTAGGGGAGGGGCCGGTTAAGAATATTTCCTCAATTGACGGCATAGGTCTTCTGGATGTCGGCGGAACCGACCTTGCCGGTATGCCGGGCACGGCCGAGCGGGTGTTTAAGGCGGCGGCCCAACACAAAATCAACGTAATTTTAATCGCGCAAGCGTCGTCGGAGCACACTATTTGTTTTGCGGTAAAAAAATCCGATTCTGAGCGAGCTTCAGCCGCTTTGAAAAATGAGTTTGAAGCGGAAATTCACCGCGGAAAAGTTTTTGTAAAAAAATCAGACGGCAAAAGTATTATTGCCATTGTCGGCGACAATATGCGCGGCGTGCCGGGGATAGCCGGCCGGGTTTTTAACGCCCTGGGCCAAAATAATATCAATGTTGAGACAATCGCCCAGGGAGGTTCCGAGCGTAACATCTCCTGTATCGTGGACGAAAGGGACAAAGCGGCGGCCATAACAGCGCTTCATAAGGAGTTTTTCCAAAATGCGGACGGCGCGGCGGTTTTCGTGGTTGGTTTAGGAAATGTCGGCGGAGAACTTTTGCGGCAAATTGTCGCAGGAAGCGTGAATCATGAATTAAGAATTAAGGTTTGCGGGATTGCGGATGGGGAGAAGATGCACTTTGATTTGGCGGGAGTGGATTTACAAAAATGGAGGAAAATTCTGCAAAAATCCCAAGACAAAACAAGCTTGGATAAATTTTTGGAGAGAGTTAGGGAATTTCAGGGAGAGAAAATCTTGGTTGATTGTACCGCGAGCGAAGCAATCGCCAAAAAATATCCAGAAATTGTGGCGGCGGGGTGCCATATTGTGACTCCGAATAAAAAAGCCAACGTTTTACCAATGGCAAAGTATCAGGCCCTGCGAAAGGCGCTGGCTAAGCATGGCAAAACATTCCATTACCAAGCGAACGTTGGCGCCGGATTGCCGGTGATTGAATCGGTCAAAAGATTGACGACGGCGGGCGACAAGATTAAAAAAATTGAAGGCATTTTTTCGGGCACGCTAAGCTACCTTTTCAATAATTTTGACCCCGTAAAACGGTCAGGAGACCGTCACGGGGCAAGCGGCAAGAAATTCAGCGAGCTTGTGCGGGTTGCAAAAGAAAAAGGGTACACCGAGCCGGATCCGCGCGAAGATTTAAGCGGCCAGGACGTCGGCAGAAAGCTTCTTATTCTGGCCCGCGAAATGGGTTGGACAACGGAACTGGCGGACGTACAACTAGAAAACTTGGCGGCCTATAGCGACTCGCAAATGGCGGCGAAATTTAAAAAAGCAAAAAACAAGAGACGCGTTTTACGGTACGTGGGCGCTATTGCCAATAAGAAACTTTCAGCTAAATTAAAGGAGGTTGATTTGGCCGACCCGCTGGCGTATGTCCAGGGAACGGATAATGTAGTCGCCATTTACAGCGAGCGTTACAATAAGAACCCGCTGGTTATCAAGGGTCCGGGTGCCGGCGCCGCAGTGACGGCTTCGGCGGTCTTATCTGGCATTACTAGCATAATTAAACTTTTATGAATAAAAAAGAAATACCGCCAGCAAAAGGGCTAACCGAAGAAGAGGTGAAACTACTAGAGAAAGAACTTGCCAAAGAAGAGGGCAATGAGAAACGGCAGGAAAGCGCGGAAGAATTGGCTCAAAGTCTGATAAAGGAATTGGAGCGCGGTAAAAATGGAAAGTAAGCGTTTAAGAGTCGGAATTTTGGGCGCGACAGGCACAGTCGGCCAGAAGTTTATTGTTTTGTTGCAAAATCATCCGTGGTTTGAAATCACGGCGTTGGCCGCTTCAAAGGAATCCGCCGGAAGAACCTATGAAGAAGCCGTAGCGGGAAGGTGGAAGCAGGAAGTGGATATTCCGGAGGCCATCAGAAAAATGACCGTCTTTGACGCGTCAAAGCCGAATTTGAAATGCGATTTTGTGTTTTCTGGGCTTGACGCCTCGGTTGCTCAAGAAATTGAAAGAGATTTTGCCAAAGCCGGTTACCCAGTCATTTCCAATACCAAAAACTATCGCCAAGAGCCGGACGTGCCTCTATTGGTGCCGGAAGTAAATGCCGGTCATATTGCCATAATTCCTACCCAGCAGGCGCGGCGAAAATGGAGCGGCTACATTGTTACCAACCCTAATTGCGTGGTTGTGCCGCTGGTGATGGCGCTTAAACCGGTGATGGATAAGTGGGGCATCGGGAAAGTTTTAGTGACTTCAATGCAGGCGATTTCCGGAGCGGGCTATCCCGG
>LCOU01000019.1 GCA_001003205.1 Parcubacteria group bacterium GW2011_GWA2_47_8b
TAGGGGTTGGAGGCGGCGGCGGCAATGCCGTGTCTCGCATGCAGAAGGATTTTCAGATAAAGTCGGTGGATTTTATCGCTATCAATACCGACGCTCAGGATTTGGATTTTTGTGTTGCCAAACACAAGATTTACATAGGCAAGAACTTAACTCGCGGGTTGGGCACCGGCATGAATCCGGAACTAGGTCGGCAAGCAGCCGAAGAAAACCGCTCGGAAATTATTGAATCGCTAAAAGGCGCCGATTTGGTTTTTATAACCGCCGGTTTGGGCGGGGGAACTGGTTCTGGCGCTTCGCCGATAATTGCCGAGGCCGCAAAAGAAATCGGCGCTCTGACCGTTGCCATAGTTACCAAGCCGTTTGTTTTTGAGGGAGCGCAGAGGAGTAAAATCGCTCAAGAAGCGTTCATCAAGTTGAAAGAAAAAGTGGATACATTAATTGTTATCCCCAATGACCGGATTTTCAGCGTCATTAAAAAAGAGACGCCAATGATGAAGGCTTTTGAATACATTGACGACGTTTTGCGTTACAGCGTCCAGGGTATTGCCGAGTTGATCGCTATGCCCGGCATTATCAATGTTGATTTTGCCGATGTTAGGACGATAATGCGTGATGCTGGTTCGGCTTTGGTGGGCATTGGTTTGGGCAGCGGCCAGGAAAGGGCTATAACAGCCGTAAATCAGGCCGTTAATTCACCTCTGCTGGAAGTCTCTATAGACGGCGCGAAAGGGCTTCTTTTTGCCGTTTCAGGCGGTAAGGACCTGCGACTTAATGAGATAAATGACGTCGCCAAAATCATAGGGGAGTCCGTTGACCCGTCCGCGCGGATTATATTTGGGGCCTATCACGACAGAAAGCTCAAAAAAGGGACTATAAAAGTGATACTAATTGCCACGGGCTTCAACGGTTCGGCGCTTAAAAATGGGGAATCCTCCATTATTAATAGCTTGTTTAGTAAGCCACCTATGGCGGAAGAAGTGGCTGTCAGAAACCCGGTAATAAAAGAATCGGAAGCGGCGGTTGCGGAAAAAAACGCCAAAGAGAACAAAAAAGATTAAGGATTCCACCCTCCCCCAACAATATCTTCTCGGGAACCGGCAGTTCCTCGCCCAGCGAGCTCGGACTGCCTAGGGGCTCGGCGCGAAACTTTTATTTAACCTCCTATTATAAATAAAAGACCGTGCTTTCGCGCCTCCGCCACTTTCCCTCAAAGACATTCTTGGGGGAGGGAATATGACTCTGTCTGGAATAAGCCCACTCCAAGAAAGTCTCCGTGAAGGAATTGGCGGAGCCCTGCCTGCCGGCAGGCAGGGGATTTTGCCGCTGGGCAAAAGAACCGCTGGTCCTTTCAGAAGAGTTTGGGTGGGGGGCGCCAAAGAGGAGACTTTACGAAGGGGGCGAGTACCTAATAATTTCGCGGCAAATAAAAAGCCCCTGGACACAAACCCGGGGCTTTTTATTTGCTTATCAATCTCGGAATTAACCTTGATGATGGGTCATTTCGCCTTCCAACTTGGAAAGCCAGCGGGAGGCATGTTCCCGGCCGCCCAGCCCGAAAGCAAGGCCGCCAGCCAACGCCAGCATGGCGATTACGCCGGTGATCAGAGTATTTATTATACCCATTGCCACTCCGACTTGATCCAACGCAATGGAAAGGCCGAAGATTACCACTGTCCACCAGGTGACTGTTCCCAGCGCTTTGGCGTGTCCGATGTTCGCGCTCATTACCGAAGCTCTCACCAAACCTCGCAAAAAGTTGGCGACTATTAAAGTTACCAAGAGGATTAGTATAGCAACGAGCACTTGCGGAATGTACATTAGTACAGTTCCCAGGAAAGCCGAAAGAGCGGCGAAGCCCAGAATTTCGGAAGCTGCAAGCGTGAAGACCAAAATGAAGAACCAATATACAACTCTGCCGAGAAAAACGCCGGCATCAAGTTTCATATTGGCTCGGTGCACAAAAGCTTCAACTCCCAGTCGTCGTAAAAGCGCATCCAATTTAAGATAATGGACTAAGCGCTCTACCAGCCTGTCCAAGACGGACGAAACAATCAGGCCGATTATAAAAACTAGCAAAGCACCCAGTAACGACGGCAAAAAATTCATCACCGTTATCCAGACTTGCTGGATGGATGCCCTGACTACATTTAACCAATTTTCAACTACCATAAATCTCTATATCTCTACAGGTTTTCTCGACCTTTGTTATACTTATAATTATAGCAAGTAGGCCGCCTTTATTGCAGGAGAGGTGTGGATAATTAAATCCTGACTAAATTCGCCTATTGTGGACCTAAGGAGAATCGAACTCCTGTCTCGGCAATGCGAATGCCGCGTTCTGCCACTGAACCATAGGCCCTTTCCAGCCAATACTAGCGTGTAAAGTACAGAAATTCAAGAATAAGGAGCGCAAACCAGCCGGCTTGAAGAACGAAGAAGAGAATTATTTGGATAATTTCCATCAGCTGGTGCCGGGAAATGCTGAAGTTTTCGGCCACGATATTGTAGACATCCTCCAGAGATTCCAGCTTGGACTGAATGCCCTTCCGCCACTCGTCCAGTTTAAACTTTTTGGAAACCAAATCGTAAAGACGGGCGGAATACCAATCACCGATGAGTTTAATGTCGCGGTACAAGGTTTCAAAGTCAGCAATGGCTTGGCTGCGCGTTCGGATTATTTCGCGAAATGCCTTAGCCAACTCTTTGCGCAGTACCATGCGGGTATCGGTGGTGTTGGCAAATTTCAGGACTTTGCGCATACGGTCGTCCAGTTCTGAATCCAAAACGCGGTAGCGCAGCAGCTGAAGATTGGCCACCTGGAAAAGGTCAACGATGTCGTCTATTTCTCCAGTGGTGTCAAAAACAAAAGCGCCGTCCCAGTCAACGATAACAAGGTCGTTCTCACCATATTTAATTTGGGTTGAAAGCGTGTATTCTATTTCCCTTTCATCAAGAGGCGCTTTCTCGGATTTAAGAAAGGCCGCTATCGCTTCTTTTTTCGTCAAAAATTTTTCGGGATCGCCATCGTATCCGGCAACTAGAGCAATTGAGTATTCTTCGCTTAATTCCAAGCTCCCGCCGCGTTTTTGGGATATTTTTTGGCAGGCATCAATGAGGGACTCGCGCAGCTTAAACGCCTTGTCGGAAAACGCATCATCAATCTCCACCGTTGCTTCCACCATGATGCTGTCCGGCTCGTAGGATCGGATTAAAAACTTAACGTCCAAGTCCTGGACCTTTGTTTTTTCCTCGCCCAGCGCGAATTGTTTGGGAATAGAGCGCGAATAATACTGCGGCGCGCTCTGAAAGGGCTTTTGCTCCAACTCCTCGCCTTTTTTCAGGCGAGCGGATTCGGAAATAACAAAGGAAATCAACTTGTGCATTTTACATATTCATTATTGCATACTTGAGTAAATCGGACACTTGAAGGGGTTGACTTTCCAGCCAAAACGCGCTAAAGTATAAGCCAATATCAGTAAGTCTCCGGGTGCTCTCGGAGACTTTTTAGTTCCGCCTCATCGGCGGACAAGTGTGCTATTATTGAATTGTAAACGATAACAATAAGCCTATTTATTCGTTATATATGCTAGAAGGCGAACAAAATCTAATAAAGAAAGCCAAAGAAGGGGACCAGGCCAGTTTTGGCCAGTTATACGACCATTACATAGCCCCGCTTTACCGGTTTGTCCTGATGAAGGTCAACGACAAGGCAGAGGCGGAAGATCTGACGCACGAGGTGTTTCTAAGCTCTTGGCAGAACCTGAAAGGTTACAAATTCCAAGGGTTCCCGTTCTCCAGCTGGCTTTATCAGATAGCGCGCAACAAGGTAATTGATTTTTACAGAACCAGGAAAGCGTATGTAAGCTTTGAAAATCTTGACGAGGATTTGCTGAAAGTCGTGGGAGTTTCCGAAACGAACTTGGAAGTTACTCTGGCCGTGGAAACCGTTAAGAAGGCGCTCACCAAATTGACCCCCGAACAGCAAGACGTGATTGCGATGAAATTCATTGAAGATCTTTCCAACGACGAAATTGCCAGGAATCTTGGAAAGAGCGAGGGCGCCGTTCGGCTTCTGCAACACAGAGCAATCAGCAATTTAAAAGAAATTTTAGCATCATGGAAGACCGAATAATTAAAATTTTACAATCGCTTAAACTCATAAAGCCCGACGAAGGGTTTGTTTCCCGTTCCCGTAATACGGTTTTAAATTCCCCTCAAAATACCCGTTGGGTACCCAACCTCAACTTTTTGGAAACTCTAAAATTCAGCGCGGCTTTGACGCTCGCCAGCGCGTTGTTATTCGTTTTTCTCGGCGGCCTCGCTTACTTCAATGTTAAGAATGCCTCACCGATGCTTTTATCCGGCGTTAATGACAACGATTTGAAAGTTGAGGAAGCTAATGTGGATTTCCAGATTCAGCTTGGCGAGGTTACCTATCATCTTGATTCCGAGAAAGAGCTTGGCGCTCAAATTGAGGAACTGATCAAAAATTACTAATAATGCTTAAGATTATCGGCGCGTTGCTGGTTTTTGTTTCGTTATTCGCGATTTCTCCGCGGGTTTCTGCGCAATCCGAAGCGCTTAAATCCGCCCTAAGGGAAGTTTCCGCGAGCGTAAATAACGAAAGCGGCGACAAGGCGCTCAAAAAAGTCATAAACTTTTTGTCTCTGCAGATTGACGACCTAACCAAAAGCTTGAATGCAATAAAGAGCATCAGCGCGGAACAGGAGGCCATTCGTCAGGATTTTTTGGATTTTCTGAACGAATCAGCCAAATACCTGGACGGGCTTGTCGTTGGTTCGGGCTCTGACATTAAAGCGCTAGCCAATGAAATAAATAATTGGCGGGAAAATGCTTACAATCAGCGCGTGAATAAAATCACCGAGTTTTTAATGGTTTTGCAAACCAAATCTTTGCTGAAAACCGCCGATACCAGGCTGGTCAAAATCGGCAGTGACTTAGCTCGTCTGCGCGATCTGAAAATTTTAAAAGATGATAAGGCGCAATTTTTATTCAACGAATCAAATATATTATTGGTCGCGGCCGGCGATTTGACCAACCAAGCCGAACTCCAGCTTTCAACAACTACTATTATTATGGACGAAAGAAAACCAGGCGTACGAGACCTGGTTTTCAAAGCGTTGACCAAAATACAGCAAGCTTACAAAAGGTTTATAGAAATAAGCGGTATTATTTTACCGCGTCCTTAAGCCCCTTACCGGCTTTAAACCTTGGCACTTTAGCCGCGGCTATCTGGATTTTCTGCCCGGTTTTTGGGTTCAATCCCATCCGAGCGGCGCGCTTGGCGACTTTGAAAGTGCCAAAACCCGTGACTCCGATTTCCTCGCCGCGGCCTAAGGTTTTTGTTATAGCTTCAAACACGGCGTCCACGACGGTTTGCGCCATTCGTTTTGTTTCAATTTTGGCCAACTTCATTACGGCCTCTACTAGTCCCTCTTTCTTCATGTGTATGTAATGCAAATCTACTAATGCATACTAATCTACAAATGCGCGAATTCGTAAATTAGTAGATTAGTATTTAATTCGTTGATTAGTATTATGTCCTCCGACCTTTTATTTTTTAATTATACAATTTTACTTCGCATACTCAACAGCTCTGGTTTCGCGGATGACGTTAACTTTAATTTCGCCGGGAAACTTAAGTTCTGATTGCACTTTAGCCGCGACGTTTTTGGCAAGCTGTAACGCGCCAAAATCGTCAACTTTTTCCGGTACCACGAATATCCTGATTTCCCTGCCCGCCGAAAGGGCGTAGGCGGTTTTGACTCCGTCAAAGCCGGTGGCGATTTTTTCAAGGTCCTCCAGCCGCTTGAAGTAATTTTCGGCTGTATCGCGGCGAGCGCCGGGTCGCGCGGCGGAAAGAATGTCGGCAGCCGCTACGATAAACGATTCAGTGGTGGCAAAGGGATATTCCTCGTGATGGGACTCCATCGCTTTGATAACCCGTTCATCAACGCCGTACTTTTGCAGAAGTTTGCGTCCGAGATTGACGTGAGTACCTTCCGCTTCGTGGCTGATTGCCTTGCCGATGTCGTGCACCAAAGCGCCCGCTTTGGCGATTTCCACATTAGCGCCGAGCTCGGCCGCTATCATTCCGGAAACATGAGCCATTTCAATTGAGTGCACCAAAACATTTTGGCCGTAGCTGGTGCGGAAGTGGAGGTGGCCAAGAAGCTGGACAATTTCTTTCGGTAAATTGATTATGCCGACTTCCAAGCAGGCCTGTTCGCCGATTTCTTGCATCCTTTTGGTCAGTTCGTTTTTGGCTTCCTCAACTTTTTCTTCTATTTTTGCCGGTTGAATACGGCCGTCTTTAATCAATTTTTCCAAAGAGAGCCGGGCAATTTCTCGGCGCAGTGGATCAAACGAGGAAATAATAATGTTCTCCGGCGATTCGTCCAAAACAAGCTCCGCGCCCGTCAGGCGTTCCAGGGTGCGGATATTGCGGCCTTCGCGGCCGATGATTTTGCCTTTTATTTCTTCGTTGGGCAGATGGAATACGGTAGTGGTTAAATCTGTTACATGCGAGCGGGCATAGCGCTGCAAAGCGGTTGTAATAATATCTAAACTTCGTTTTTCTATCTCGTCGCGTTTGTTGCGCTCAAGGTCTTGAAGAGTTTTGACCATTTCCTGATGATGCTCTTCTTGAATTTCTTTTATCAGGCGGGCCTTGGCTTCGCTGGCGCTCAATCCAGCGATTTTTTCCAGTTGCGAGACCGTTTTTTGCTGAAGCTCACCCACTTCCTGCTTGATTTTCTCTATTTTAGAATATTCTGTTTTCAAAAAAGACTGTTCTTTGGCAAGGTCGCGCGCGCGCTGTTCCAGCGACTCGTCTTTTTTGAGCAAGCGCTCTTCAATGTTATCAATCTGGGCCTTTCTGTCGTGTTCTTCCTTTCTTGCTTCTTCAATCAAAGCCGCGGCCTTTTCTTGCGCCTCAAGAACTATTTTTTTTGATTTCTGGTCTAGGGAGCTAGCTTCCTTTGATGAAAGAAAGCGGCGAACTGCGTAACCGGCGAGCAGTCCGATAACTAGCAAAACCCCTCCCAAGAGAATGGTAGAGTCCATATCGTTGTATTGACGTTAAGTTGTTTGTAAGGTTTATAAAAAGCATGTCGACTATCCACAGTGTATCCTTGTTGACTTTTGGAGTCAAGTTGTGTATAATTCAAGCAGAGTGAGTGATGAATACTGCCTGATTCAGCGCAAGCCGAATCAAGAAGTGTCCCGCTCAATTTGTGGCCAAAAGTCCCCGCAAGGGGACTTTTGGTTTCGCAAAGAGTGAGCTATAATAAGCGTGTGCCGTTTGACCATCTTGAGGGGCTTGTGCCCACGATGAGCCGCATGGACGCGCACTCACTCAACACAAATTGTATTGGAGGTCACCACATGCGGCTCATCGTGGGCGTATAGTCTTGGGGTCATTACGTATGTTTCAAGAAAACGTTAGTTTAAAAAAATACAGCAATTACAAAATTGGCGGCCGAGCCCGCTATTTTTACGCTGCCAAAAATGCCGATGACGTGGCGCGGGCAGTCGCTCAAGCGGTAGGCGATAAATTGCCGGTGTTTATTTTGGGCGCCGGCACCAATCTTTTGATAAACGATAGCGGTTTTGACGGCCTTGTTCTGAAGCCGGAAATTAATTTGCTGAAACTGGAAGGCGGCGCGATTCGGGTTGGCGCGGGTGTGCTGATGGAAGATTTGTTGAACTTCGCCGTTTCCAAGGGCCTGTCCGGTTTTGAGTGGGCCGGCGGTTTGCCGGGCACGGTCGGCGGGGCGATTCGCGGCAATGCCGGCGCTTTTGGCGGCGAGACAAAAGATAATTTGTACGAAGTAACAAGTATGGATATTTCCGGAAATCCGCCGGCTGGCGGACCGAAAATTTTGAAACGCAAAAATACTCAATGCAAATTCGGCTATCGTAACAGTATTTTTAAAATCAACGACGGGCAGGAGGTTATTATTGAAGCAGTTTTCAAAATGAAAAAAGGCGACAAAAAAGCTATCCGCGCGGCGATTGAGAAAAAAAAGGAATATCGCAGAACGCGCCAGCCGCTGGAATATCCAAACATCGGCAGTATTTTTAAAAACGTGGACTTGAAGCGCGTTCCCGAAAAATATAAAAAAGCATTTGCCAGTGTCGTTAAAAAAGATCCGTTTCCGGTAATGCCCGTTGCTCATCTCATTGACCAGGCCGGCCTGAAAGGCGTCAGTTGCGGCGGCGCGATGATTTCTCCGAAACACCCGAATTTTATTGTTAATACCCTCAACGCTTCCTCAAGCGATGTCAAACAGCTTATTCAGTTGGCTAAATCTACAATCAAACAAAGATTTGATTTAGAATTAGAGGAAGAAGTGATCTATGTATAATTTCTAATTAACCTAATTATTCTAATTTCTAAAAAATCATGAACATTAATATAAAATATACAAACTTGGATTCCACTCCGGCGATTGAACAATATACTATTGAGAAGGTTGAATCCTTGGAGAGATTCATAAGGAATTTGAATGAAAGAGCCGTTCCGCAGGTGCAGGTGGAAATCTCGCGTACTACCAAGCATCACCAAAAAGGGGATATTTACCATGTGGAATGCAACTTGGAATTGCCCGGAAAGCTGTTGCGTGCCGAAACGGAAAATTGGAATGTGCGGTTGGGAATAGATGAAGTGCGGGATGAACTGCAGAGAGAGCTGAAAAAATACGGAGAGCGATTTAGGCCGCAGGACTCTCGCGGCCAGAAGGAATTAAGAAAATTGCGAGGGAAATAAGGGCTGGCTCCACGCCAAGAAAGTCTCCTGTAAGGACCAGCGGTTCTCTATCCCAGCGGATAGAGCCCCTGCCTGCCGGCAGGCAGGCGCCTATGGGCTCGCCCCGACGCTCTGAATTAACGAACAATTATAATTCAGAGGCCATGCCGTCGGGGCTCCGCCAATTCCTTCACGGAGACTTTCTTGGCGTGGCTTGGTTT
>LCOU01000020.1 GCA_001003205.1 Parcubacteria group bacterium GW2011_GWA2_47_8b
ACAATGAAACAGCCATCTTTTGAGTTTTGAATTCTAACCTCGACGGCAAAAACGTCGCGGGACAGTGCCTGATGGGCAGTTTTAATGGGGCGTTATCCTTAAGGTGGTCTACCGTTAGACCGTGTGGGGATAACGATAAACAATTTGGCTATATGCTGGAACATCCGTGTATCTCTGAAGTACCGAGTACATATAATCTATATGTCTGGTGAAAATCTTAGAGTGGCACGTCAAGTCGACGGACAACCAGCAGGCAACCCATCACATCTACCAAGTTGCGATGGAGAGTCCTCAACGACTATACGCCAAACCCGATTTAGATAATCGGAGAAGATATAGTCTGATCTTTGCGGCGACGCAAAGTTCTCCAACAACGATCGGAGAAAACCTAAACAATGAATATAAAGAAATTAGAAGAGTACAAAGAAGGATTAAAATTGACTGATAAGCAGCGAGAATTGCTTGTTGGGCTGGTTTTGGGAGATGGTCATCTAGAAACCCGGAATGGCCGAACCTATCGGCTGAAAGTTGAACATTCGATCAAGCAAAAAGATTACGCTGATTGGTTGTATCAAAACTTTCGCGAATGGGTTAATCAACCTCCTAAGGCAAGAGTAAAAGATTCCTTTGGTAAAAGCATAACTAGTTATGGATTCACTACTTATACCACTGGATCCCTGCGGTTTTACGCGCAGCAGTTTTATGCCGGTAAAAAGAAAATTATCCCGGTTAGGATAGAAAAACTGTTGACGCCACAAGCTCTAGCGATTTGGTTTATGGACGATGGGTCATGGAAATCTGATCACCACAAGACGTACATAATTCACTCGCTTGGATACAGTAAAAATGAATTAGTTCTTGTCACGAAAGTATTGAATAAAAAATTCGGTATTAACGCCGGCATTCACAGACAATACGACAAATGGCGAATCTATATCTATAGCGATTCTGCCGAAAAATTCAGAAAACTTGTCGAGTCGTACGTTATACCATCAATGAGATACAAATTAGGTTAACAAAGTGCCCAAAAAGTAACGGAGGAGTTTATTAAGGTTGGCTTAGCCCGGATGGAAATCGGGCCGGACGTGTAAAGGCACATGCCAGCTTAACTGCAAGACCGACAAGTCGCGCAGATGCGAAAGCAGAACTTAGTGACCCGACGACACTTTATAGAAAGGTCGGAGACAACGGATAAAAGTTACCCCGGGGATAACAGGCTAGTGAGATCCGAGAGTTCCTATCGACGATCTCGCTCGGCACCTCGATGTCGGCTCGCCCTAGCGCGGGGCTGGAGAAGGTCCGAAGCGTATGGCTGTTCGCCATTTAAAAGGGCACGTGAGCTGGGTTCAAACCGTTGATGCGCTAATCGCGCACCATAATGCTAATCTACGAATGTATGCGAATACCGCGAATAGATTGGCGCATGAACGGTTTGAATCCGAGGACAAGACATTAGTCACGGCGGCCATAGAAAGTAATTTCTATGATCCATGCTAACTAATATCGGTGGAATCCTATGTGGACAACACCGAGGAAATTTCGATATCTATCGAAAGTCCGTAGAGACTAGACGTTAGCCTCCTTATAGAAATAAGGATGAAGATATAGTCCAATGCACGTAGTAATACGTGGAAAACATGCGTGAGACAGGTTGGTCTCTATCTGTTACGGGCGTTGACACTTGAGGGGAGTCGTCCCTAGTAAACGACAAATTGCTACTTCGCGAAGTAATTCGCGATGACAATTCGGCTAATAACGGTGGAATCTTTGAATGGTTTTGGTCCGTTGATAACCATCTATTGCTGCGGTCCAGCGATATGTGGTACAATTTACCTGCCTGCCGGCAGGCAGGCTTGAGGACCAGGATTATCAAAGACAATACCGTGGGAAGTCAATCTAAAGTTAATTTAGCTTATATCGCCGGTTTTTTAGACGGCGATGGCAGTCTGATGCTTCAAATTAAGAAGCGTAAAGACGGTAAATCAAAGCGACGGTTCATGTGCACTATCTGTTTCTATCAGGATAGCCGCCACGAGAAGCCGCTTTACTGGATTAGGAGAATTCTTGGCATCGGCTACTTATCGCGTCGCAATGATGGGATGAGTGAGTTGAGAATAAATGGCTTTAAGCAAGTCCGGGATATTATTAAGGATTTGTTGCCGTTTATCAGATTCAAGAAAGAACAGGCGAAATCATTGCTTAAGGCGGCCGATCTTTTAACAAAGAAGAGCGGCAATCTAAGCAAAAACGACCTGTTTAAACTAGTGGATTGCATAGTTGTTATTCAAAAAAACAATTACGCGACCAAGAAAAAGAAAACCAGAAAAGATTTGCTAAAGATTTTAGATTTGACCCCGTAACGACTTGTTCCCGCCAACGCGGGACGGAGTTAGAAAATGCGACGTTATTATTTTCTAGCTAATACGCCGACCTCCTAATTCGTTTAAAGCGAATGGAGGAAGATATAGTCTACACACATAGTGATATGTGATTATGTGACGAGAGGACCGGGATGAACATACCTCTGGTCTACCAGCTTTGGTACCAACTGAAGCGCTGGGTAGCTATGTATGGAAGGGATAAGCGCTGAAAGCATCTAAGCACGAAGCCTACCCCAAGATTGGGTGTCTGTCCGGTGCAAATCGGACAGCGGTTCGTAGAAGACTACTACGTTGATAGGCTCTAGGTGTAAGCATCGTAAGGTGTTTAGCCGAGGAGTACTAATAAACCGTCTGCGCCCTCAACATTGCGCGCTTGTCGGTACGAATTAACTTAATTAAGCACAAAGATTCATGCTTACCGGTGTTTTAGCTAGACGTGCACCACCTCTTCCCATTCCGAACAGAGAAGTGAAACCGTCTAGTCCCGATGATACTTGCTGCTTCGGCGGTCGGGAAAGTAGGGTACGCCGGTATACATGAGTTTTGGTGCTGGTATAATATAGTAGTAATGCCCAGATTTTTTAAACAATCAATTTACGCAGTTTTTTATTTGGCAGTGGCTGGTTTGATAGGCTACGGGATTTATTCCCTGCTTATCCAGCCGGCGCCGACTTGTTTTGATAACCGTCAAAACCAGGGGGAGGAGGGAGTTGATTGCGGCGGTCCCTGCGCGTCGTGCGAATTGCAAAAATTAAAACCGATACAGGCTGGCGTTGAAATTTTCGGCATTGGCGATAGCACCAATGCGGTTTTAAATTTTTCCAATCCCAACATCACTTATGGCGCCCAATCTTTTACTTACACGCTTAATTTTTACGGCGCGGCGCGGGAAAAAATTTTTTCCCTGACTAAGACATCTTTTATTTATCCGGCTGAAGCCAAAAAAGTGGTAATTGAGCCGAATTTGAAAATAGATTTTAGCAAAATTGTCGGCACTCCCGAAATTATTATAAGCGCACCGACCTATAAATCCGCCGAGGAATATTCCGAACCGAAAACCCAGTTCCGCCAGGTCAAAACCGAAATCAGCGGATCTATAGCCACAATTACCGGAATTTTGGCAAATCGTGAATCGTTTAAAATTTCACGCGCCGGAATCGGCGCCGTAACTGCCCAAAAAGCAACCGGCAAATTGGCCGGAGCTTCCAAAACTGTTCTGTTTGATATTCGGCCGTTTGAAGAACGTGCGTTTAAAATAATTATTCCGCTGAACGCCATAGTGCGGCTGAACGAACTTGAAACCGCGGTTTTCGCGGAAGTTAGTAAATAACAAACCGTTATGACTGCGTTTCTCAAAAGGCAGGACTGGTTCTTGAACGCAGCCGTTTTATTTTTGGCGGCGGCTAGTTTAGTAACACTCTCAAGCATTAACCGTTCGCTTTTTTGGCAGCAGTTGATTTGGTTTGCGATAGGATTTTCCATAATTATTTTTTTTACCAGAATAGACTGGCGGCCGTTGACTAGCTACAAGTGGGTAATTCTCGGATTTTATCTTTTCGCGCTGCTTTTGCTGGTGGCTACTTATTTTCTGGCCCCGGTCATACGCAGCACCCGCAGTTGGCTGGTTGTGGGGCCGGTGCAGATACAAACTTCGGAAATAGCCAAGATCGCTTTAATTATTCTCCTGGCGTCTTTTTTTGCCAGAGGGCACGTTGGCATCGCGCGCTGGAATGTTTTACTAAAATCATTTCTATATTTCATTATCCCGACTGCCTTGATTTTGGTACAGCCGGATTTGGGTTCGGCTTTGATACTATTCGCCATTTGGCTTGGGCTATTACTGGTGAGCGGCATTCGCTGGCGGCACTTGTTTATCGGTTTTATTATATTTTCGCTTCTGTTTGGTTTGGGTTGGAAGTTTATGCTTGAGAATTATCAAAAAAATCGTATTACCGCGTTTTTAAATCCAAGCTCCAGCCCATTGGACGCTAATTACAACGTGATTCAGTCCAAGATCGCTATCGGGTCGGCCGGATTTTTTGGAAAGGGCTACGGGCAGGGGACGCAAGTTCAGCTTGGATTTTTGCCGGAGGCGAAAACCGATTTTATTTTCCCCGCGTTCGTTGAGGAGTGGGGGAGCCTTGGCGGATTTTTGGTAATCGGCGTTTTTGTTCTTATGCTTTTGCGGATTATTAAAATCGGGATTCAGTGTCATGACAATTTTTCAAGATTAATATGCCTCGGGACCGTGATTATGTTCCTTTCCCAATTTACTATTAACGTCGGATCGGCGCTCGGCCTTTTGCCGGTTGTCGGGGTGACGCTTCCGTTTTTCAGTTACGGCGGTTCCAGCATTTTGGCCAACGCCATGCTTATCGGCATAATCCAAAGTACCGTCGTCCGATCGTCGTTTTTAAGAAGAGATATTGAATAACGACCATGTCTAGAGAAAAATTAATCTATATTTCAATTAGTGTATTCTTTGTGCTCATTGTTTGGGCGGTTGTTTCTTATTTTTTTGCTCCAGTCGGCGGAAGTGTTCGTGCGGTTGGTTTTAATATAGAACAAGGCGTCGGATTCAGGGAAATCGCGCACAATTTGAAAGGCGCCGGGCTCATCAAATCGCCGGCAACCTTTTTGATTTACGGTTTTATGTCCGGTTCGGCGCACAAACTGAAAGCCGGAAATTACACGTTTTCAAACGATATGAGTTTGCCGGAAATAATTTCCGCATTGGTTCAAGGGCCGGAAGAGGATATCGCGATCACAGTCAAAGAGGGCGAAACACTCGCGGAAATAGAAAAAAAATTGGTACAGGCAGGCATTATTAAACCGGGCGGGCTTTCCAAATTTCCGGGAAAATCTCTTGAGGGATTTTTATTTCCCGACACCTACCGTTTTTTCCCGAATTCGCCCGCTAATGATGTTATCAGAAAATTTTTGGCCAATTTTCAAGCCAAAACTAAAGCGTTATCAGAAACTTATTCGGGTGATTTTTACAAAGCGTTGATTGTTGCCTCGCTGATAGAAAAAGAAGTGCCGTTTTCCGAGGACCGCCATTTGGTTTCCGGAATTATTTACAAACGTCTGGCCATCGGTATGCCGCTTCAGATTGATGCGGCGCCCGATACCTACAATAATTACGGTTTGCCAAAAAAGCCGATTGCCAATCCCGGTCTGGATGCTCTTCGCGCCGCGATTTATCCCAAAAGCTCCGATTATTTGTATTATTTATCCGATCCATTAACCAAACGCACGATTTTCAGCAAAACCTTTGAAGAGCACAAGGAAAATAAGCTTAAGTACTTGGGGGGATAATGCCACTTGACAAGTTAAGGGGCTCTTGTGTACAATGCTAAGTAATTACAAAAGACACAAAACTACTCTCGTAGTGTCTTTTCTTGTTTTGCGTTTCATCATTTCCTGCCGGTAGGCGGATTTGGTCCTAATGATTAACAAACTTCCCGCCAAAGTTTTTTCATCCCACCCGGGGCCGTTGACCGCTCAACCAAATTTGGTTGAGATTCAAACGCAATCTTATAATTGGTTTACCAAGGCCGGCCTCAAGGAACTTTTTGAGGAAGCCTTTCCGATGAAAGATTACGCGAGCAAGGACATTGAGTTGAAATTTGTAAATTATTATTTTGACGAACCGAAATACGACGAGGTCTACGCGAAGTTCAAAGATTTAACTTTTGAATCGCCGCTGCGCGTAAAGCTCAAACTTATTAATCACAAAGCCAAGGATTCTAAGGAGCAGGAGGTTTACTTTGGTGATTTTCCGACGATGACCGATCGTGGTACTTTTATAATCAATGGAGTTGAGCGTGTAGTTGTTCCGCAGTTGATTCGGTCTTCGGGCGCGTATTTTACCGCCAGCGTTTATCGCGGCCGGAAGTTTTTCGGCGCCAAAGTGATTCCGAACCGCGGCGCGTGGCTGGAATTGGAGACCGACCCCGACGGCGTCATCAGCGTAAAAATTGACCGCCGCCGCAAAGCGCCGATAACCAATTTGCTCCGGATTTTTGGTTTGACCGAAAAGGAGGATATTTTGAAAACCTTTGCCGATGTTGATAACGGGCCCGTTAAGTATATGGACGCCACGTTGAAGAAAGATTCGGCGAAAAACAAAGACGAATCTTATATTGAAATCTATAAGCGCATCCGTCCGGGCGATTTGGCGACCGTGGAAAACGCCTCCAGTTTGATTGACGCTATGTTCCAGCGATTGGATCGTTACGACCTTTCGCTCGTGGGCCGATTCCAGGCAAACCAGCGTTTGCGCCGTAAGTCCGAAGCGCGGCTTTTGGAACTGGAGGATTTAGTTGCCATCGTCAAGGAAATTATCCGGCTTAATAACGAGCAGACGGCCGAGCCAGACGATATTGACCACTTGGGAAACCGGCGTGTCCGGGCGGTTGGCGAGCTTTTGCAAAACCGTTTCCGTCTGGGCCTTGCCCGCATGCGGAGGATTGTCCAGGACCGCATGTCCACGTTTGAACCCAAAGCCCTTACACCCGTGCAGCTGGTTAACGCTCGACCGTTGATGTCGGCAGTGAAGGAATTCTTTTCTTCTTCGCAGCTTTCCCAATTTATGGATCAGGTTAACCCGCTTGCCGAGCTGGAGCATAAGCGGCGCGTTTCGGCCATGGGTCCCGGCGGCCTCACCCGCGAGCGGGCCGGCTTTGAAGTGCGCGACGTGCACCGTTCCCACTATGGCCGCATTTGCCCGATTGAAACCCCGGAAGGCGCCAACATCGGATTGGTGAACCACTTGGCGAATTACGCGCGTATTAACGAACTCGGTTTTATTGAAACTCCATACGCGGTCGTCAAAAACGGCAAAATTACCAAGGAAATAAAATGGATGAACGCTTTGGAGGAAGAGAGATACAAAATTGCTCACGCGGGCGTGCGTTTTGATAAAAGCGGCAATCTTTTGGATGGAATAGTGGAGGCGCGCATCAATGGCGAACCGGGCACTTGTCTTCGCGGTGAAGTGCAGCTGATTGATATTGCTCCGAACCAAGCGGTCAGCGTTGCCACCGCCCTGATTCCGTTTTTGGAAAACGATGATGCTAACCGCGCGCTGATGGGTTCAAACATGCAACGTCAAGCCGTGGTATCCGTCAAAGCGGATGCTCCATATGTCGGCACCGGCGTGGAAGAAAAAGCGGCTCATGACTCCGGCCACCTTATTTTGGCCGACCAAGAGGGGACGATTGAAGAGGTTGATGCCCGTCACATAGTTTTAAAATCCAGAACCGGAAATAAAATCACTTATCAGCTGAACAAATTCAAGCGCTCAAACCAATTTACCTGCATTTCGCAAAAGCCGCTGGTGGCCAAGGGCCAGAGGGTTAAAAAGGGGGAAATTCTCGCTGACGGCCCGTCTACCGACAACGGCGTTTTGGCTTTGGGGCAAAATCTTTTGGTGGCGTTTATCTCTTGGGAAGGCGCGAACTTTGAAGACGCGATTATTCTTTCCGAGCGCGTGGTCCAAAATGACAATTTCACGTCCGTTCATATTGAAGATTTCT
>LCOU01000021.1 GCA_001003205.1 Parcubacteria group bacterium GW2011_GWA2_47_8b
CTTCGGAGTAATCCAACGGCGAGCGGTAATGATGCGCGGCAACAAGGTATCGCAGAACTTCAACGGGGTACTGTTTCAGAAAATCCCTAACCGTAACGAAGTTGCCGGAACTCTTGGCCATCTTTTCTCCGCCTACCACCAAAAAGCCGCTGTGCATCCAAACTTTAACCATCGGTTTTTTTCCGGACGCCGCCTCCTGCTGGGCGATCTCCGCTTCGTGGTGGGGAAATTTCAAATCTACCGCGCCGCCGTGGATGTCATATTGCGGACCAAACCAGCGCTCGGTAATGGCGGTGTCTTCTATGTGCCAGCCCGGCCGGCCTTCGCCAATGGGCGTTTTCCATGACGGCTCGTTTTCTTTTTTGAATTTCCAGAGCGCGAAGTCGCCCTTGTTTTTTTTGTTGACATTTTCATCAATGCGCGAAACGGAATCCTCGGCTTGGTTAACGGTGCGTTTGGCGAGCTTGCCGTATTCCGGAAAGGTGGAGATATCAAAATAGTAGCCGTCGTCTATTTTGTACGCGTGTCCTTTCGCAATGAGCGTTTGAATCTGTCTGACAATTTGCTTGATATGGGCAGTGGCGCGAGCGTATTTGGTTACCGATTTTATGCCCAGCGCTTTTTCATCCTCGTGGTAATACTTCTCGTATTTTTTGGCGAGGGATTTGGCATTGGTGTTTTCCTCGGCGGCGCGCCGGATAATTTTATTGTCTATGTCAGTAATATTTTGGAGATAAAAAACTTTAACTCCCAATGCGCGCAAATAACGGACAAGGTTATCAAATACTATATAAGTGCGGGCATTGCCTATGTGAATATAGTCATAAACGGTCGGGCCGCAAACAAACAGGCGGAGTTTTTTGTTGTCCGCTACCTTTTCTAAGTCCTCTTTTTTCCCCGAAAGAGTGTCGTGTATCAGCATAATTCTTGCTTAGAGCCATCCTTTGCGTCGGAACGTGATTATGAGTGAAACCACTATTACTCCCATGAGAGCGGTTAGCGTCCAGAAGCGCAAGGGGGTCGCCGCGACAAATTTCCCGATAAAATCTATTGAAGCTAACTGGGTAAAGAAAAGCATCGGGAAAGTAAGGAAGGCCAGAATAGTGAAGCGCTGCATTACGTTGTTGGTTTTGGCGCTCAACAGCTGGCCGTTGGTGGTTTCCAGCGCCTCAATGGTGGCGCGGTAATTTTCCACGTGCTGGGTGACTTTGGAGTAATCTCCGGCAAGGTCGTTGAGATAAATTTTTGTCTCCTCGCCCCAGAATTTGGTGCCCGTTTCAATAAGTGAGCTTAATAAAATTTCTTGCGGGGCGCTGATGATGCTGAAATCTAAAACATCGCGCTTGGCGTAAGAAATTTTTTCCAGAAGCTGTGTTTCTTTTCCTTTGAAAATTTCTTGCGAGATGTTGCGGATGTTGTCCTCTATGTGGCGAAGCTGGCGCATAGAGAAGTGGATAATTTCTTGAATGAGAAAATATGTGCAGTGGGCGGAATCCTGCAGGGCCTGCGACTTGAAATTGATATTGTTGCTGATGGACCGCATAAAAGTGTCCAGCGGTTCCAAATCTTCGTAGTGAATGGTTATAACCTTATCTTTAGTAATTAAAAAATCTATTTCGGCGCGGCGGGAGGTTTTTAAAGACTTGTCGTAGATCGGCAAGTGGTAAGTAAGAAACAAGTAATTGGCATAAAAATCCACCCGGGAACGGCTGGAAAGATGGAGCAACTCATCCAAGATAATCGGATGGAATTTATGCTGTTTTTTTACAAAATCAATGTCGGCCTTAGTCGGTTTTAGTATGTCAATCCAGGCAACTTTTTGTGCGCGAGTTATCCACATTCGCTAACTTAATTCTACCATACTATAATAGGAAATATGAGTAGATGGATTGATGTGTTGGCGCTTTCCTTCGCCGGCTGGCTGGTGGCGAGCGTTGCCTTCGGCTGGACTAATCCGAGTTCAATGCCGAGCGGCGGCGCCGGGTATATTATCGTTGACGCGAGCGGTAATGTCGGCATAGGCGTTACCCCAGCGCAAAAACTGCACGTGAACGGCAGTGTCAGAGCAACTCAACTATGCATCGCCAGCGATTGCCGTTCCGCTTGGCCGGCTGACGCGAATGGCGATATCTCCGGCGTTACGGCCAGTACCGGATTAACCGGCGGCGGAACTACCGGAAGCGTTACCTTGAGCGCCGATACTACTTATCTCCAGCGCAGAATTGCCAGCTGCCCTGTCGGCTCCGGAAGATATTTAAGGGTTATTAACGCCGACGGAACCGTGACATGCAACTATTAATTAAAACGATTTTATCAACGGCCTTTATCGGCCTGCTTGTTACGGGCATTGCTTTTGGTTGGACTGATCCGTCCGCCAACCCACCGACGGGCGACGGGCAAGTTTCGGTGGATACCTCCGGCAATGTCGGTATTGGCGGAGCTAACCCAAGCTATAAATTATTTGTAAATGGAAATCTTCGCGGCTCCACCGGCTTGTGCATAGGTTCTACTTGCATAACCACTTGGCCGACAATGGCAGCGGGCGACATTACATCTGTTATTGCCGGAACCGGCCTTAGCGGCGGCGGAACTACCGGGGCGGTTACTTTAAGCGCTAATGCCACCTATCTCCAACGGCGTGTTACCGGCACCTGCCCAGTTGGCCAAGTTGTCACGGGAATCAATGACGACGGCACCGTTGCTTGTGCGGCTATGGCTTGTACTTGGAGTAATAGGACCTACTCCATTGGATACAGATGCACTATTTTTGACTATTGCCCCGCTTCTGGCACGCGTTACCAGATACCTATGACTTGCGCGACTGGTGGCGTCTGGTCCTATCCCTCTGGTAACAGTTTCTGCGATATTTTACCGTCTTGTGGAAGCTAAAATGCTAAAACACATTGTAAAAATTGTAGCCATTATTTTTACCGGCTGGCTGGTTGCGAGCGTTGTTTTTGGCTGGACGGACCCCTCCGGTGATGCTCCGACGGGGGCGGGCGGTTTTATTGCCTCCGGAGCGAATATTGGCGTTGGCACGGCCAGTCCAAGTCAAAAACTGGACGTCATCGGCTACCTTCGCGGAACCTCTCTTTGTATTGGCGCCGATTGCCGTTCCTCCTGGCCCGCGGCCGGAGCAGGCGACATTACAGCGGTTTTGGCGGGAACCGGCTTGTTGGGAGGCGCAAGCGTGGGTGACGCAACGCTATCGGCCGATACGACGTATCTGCAAAGAAATGTGACGGCGGCCTGTCCTGCCGGGCGAGCAATGCGTGGCGTTAATGCTGATGGGACTCCAATCTGCGTGGTGATTCTTTGTACTTATGAAGGAAGTCTGGGCAGTGTGTCGTATTCAACTGATGCGGTTTGCAGGCCCCCCGGCGATTCTGGCTGTAATTACAATTATGTAATGTGTTCGGATGGAAACTGGACAGCGACAACCTCAGTCGGGTGGTCTGGTGCATTCTGTTCCAACTTGCCGCGCTATTGCGGCACATAAGAGTTTACAAAAAAGCTGAATAGCTATATAATGTTCGCCAATGCTAGAGGAGGAATATCTTAATGGCTGGAAGCGCGCTAAGGCCGATTTGATAAATTATCAGAAAGACGAGGCCAAGCGCTTTGAGGATGTGGTGCGATTTTCCAACGCCGTAATAATCAAGGATTTGCTGGCGGTTTTGGACAGTTTTGCGTCATTTGAAAAAAATTTGGCGCAACCCAAGCAGGATGCGGTAGGGTTTTTGGCGATTCAGTCCCAAATGCAGGATATTTTGAAAAATCACGGTTTGGAAAAAATCAAAGTGACGGTTGGCGAAAACTTCAATCCGCAATTTCACGAATCGGTGGGGGAGGCAGAATCCGAACTTCCCGTTGGCGTGATAGTTGAAGAGGTGACAGGCGGATACTTGCTCAACGGATTGGTCATTCGGCCTACAAAGGTAAAACTTAGTAAATCAAAGTAAGTTATAATAAAACAATGGCAAAAATAATTGGAATTGATTTAGGAACAACTTATTCGGAAGTCGCGATTACGGAAGCGGGCGTGCCGCGCATTTTGGAAAACGCCGAAGGAATGCGCATCACTCCTTCCACAGTCGCCATCAGCAAATCCGGCGAACGGCTGGTTGGCTTGCTGGCAAAAAGGCAGGCGATTACCAACCCGAAGAACACGATTTTTTCCGTGAAACGCTTGATCGGCCGCAAATTTACTGACATTGAAGTCCAGCACGACAAAAAGTGGCTTCCTTATGAAATTAAGGAATCGGCCACGGGCGGCGTTGAGGTCAAGATGGGAGATGCCTGGTACAAGCCGGAGGAAATTTCTGCCATGGTTTTGGCAAAATTGAAAGCCGACGCCGAAGCGAAGCTGGGCGAAAAAGTAGAAGAGGCGGTGATTACGGTGCCGGCTTATTTTGACGACAGTCAGCGGCAAGCCACCAAAAATGCCGGAGAAATCGCCGGTCTGAAAGTAAAAAGAATTTTAAACGAACCGACGGCGGCGGCGCTTGCTTACGGCTTGAACAGGCAAAAAAACGAGAAAATTGTTGTTTATGATTTTGGCGGCGGCACTTTTGATGTTTCCGTTTTGGAGGTCGGGGACGACACCGTGGAAGTTAAAGCCACCGGCGGCGATACGCATCTTGGCGGCGATGACTTTGACAAGCGCGTTATTGAATATCTCGTTGGTGAATATAAAAAGACCGATGGTGTGGATTTGGCCAAAGACGCGCTCGCGCTTCAGCGTTTGAAAGAAGCGGCGGAGCGCGCCAAACACGAATTGTCCGGCGCCTTTGAGACCGAAATAAACCTTCCTTACATAACTTCCGATGCCTCCGGGCCGCGGCACTTTTTGCTTAAGTTAACGCGAGCCAAGCTGGAGGAACTGGTGCGCGATTTGATTGACCGTTCCGTCCAGATTTTGGGCAAAACCGTCAAAGAGGCGGGGCTTGATGTTAGCGCCATAAATGAAATTATCCTGGTCGGCGGCCAGACGCGCATGCCGGCGATGCAGGAAGCTGTAAAGAAATATTTCGGCAAGGAGCCGCATAAAAATCTTAACCCCGACGAAGTGGTCGCGATCGGCGCCGCCGCGCAGGCGGGAATTTTACAGGGAGAAGTAAAAGACGTTTTGCTTTTGGACGTTACTCCGCTTTCACTTGGTATAGAAACTCTGGGTGGCGTAATGACCAGGATTATAGAAAAAAATACCACCGTTCCTACGGCGAAAAGCCAGGTATTTTCCACCGCGGCCGATAACCAGCCCTCGGTTGAAATACACGTTTTGCAGGGCGAAAGACCGATGGCCACCGATAACAAAACCCTCGCGCGCTTTATATTAGACGGCATTCCGCCCGCGTCCCGAGGCACTCCGCAGGTAGAAGTCACCTTTGATATTGATGCCAACGGCATTTTGAGCGTTTCCGCCAAGGACAAAGCCACCAATCGTTCCCAGTCCATCAAAATAGAAGCGTCTACCAGTCTTACCAAGGAACAGATTGAGAAACTGAAAGCCGAGGCGGCGCAGTATGCCGAGGAAGATCGCAAGAAAAAAGATTTGGCGGAGGCCAAAAATAACGCCGAGCAGCTGGTTTACGCTTCAGAAAAAGCGGTGAAAGACGCCGGTGAAAAAATTCCCGCCGAAACCAAAGACACCATCACCAAAAAAATAGAAGCGCTCAAAACGGTGAAAGACGGGCAAGACGCGAACGCCATTAAAAATGCCGCGAACGAACTTTCTGCCGAAATTCAAAAGATAGGCGCCGCCGTTTACGGCAAGAATGAACCCAAAAGTTCTTAAAACAATCGCTTTAATCGCGGCGTCGGCGTTATCCGCGATTATTTTTGCTTTTCTATTAAAGTCGGTGATTGCGTTAGTGTCGCTGTCTTCCGTCTTGCTTCTCGTTTTGGGAGGAGCTGTGTTTTTGGCAATTTTTTTGATGATGACTTTGCTTTTGGATAGCGTTTGGCCGGTTGTAGGCGCGGTGCTGTTGAACCTCGTCCTTATTGCCGTCGTCGGATCTTTCCGGCCGTCGCTGATGCTGGCCGGCGCGCTGGTCTTGGCTTTTTTGTGGATGGTTCAGGCGTATTATGGCGGGCGCTCGGAACTGAAAAACAATCTGGAAATTCATTTTTGGCAGAACGGGCGTGCTGTAATCAGCAAGGCATCTTCGGCGCTCGCTTTATTTGCCGTCGTTTTGTATTTAACAACTTTTAATTTTAATAATCCCGCGGTTATCAAGGGTTATTTTGTGGCAATGATTCAGCCCATTGAGCCAATTATGGCGACGTATTTTCCCGTTCCTGGCGTTTCTAATATCATTCAACAAGCCACCGACAAATCCGTAAATATTTTCTATGACGCCACCGTTGGGCGCTTTTTACAGCTTCCCGATATTCTGCAAAACGTTATTTTGTTTGTCGTCGGAATCATTATTTTTCTTTTTATAAAGTTTTCTCTGGCGCTGGTAAATTGGCCAGCGACTTATTTGGCCTACGGTTTATATCGGCTCTTGCTCAAGTTCGGATTTTTCAAAATTGAATTGCAAAACCGTCCCCAAAAAGTTATTGTTTTAACGTAAAATGCCCAAAGATTATTACACTATTTTAGGTGTTGATAAAACGGCCTCCGACGAGGATATTAAAAAGGCATACAGGAAGCTCGCGCATCAATACCATCCCGACAAAGCCGGCGGCAATGCCGACAGATTCAAGGAAATTAACGAGGCCTACCAAGTCCTTTCCAGCAAGGAAAAGAGGGCGCAATACGACCGATTTGGCCGGGTTTTTGACGGTTCGGCTGGCTCATCACACGGCGGGCCGTTCGGAAATTTTGAATTTGGTTTTGGTTTTGACCCCAGCAATCTGGATGATTTGGGAAGCGTCGGCGATCTCTTTGATGTATTTTTTGAGGGTCTGGGAGTTAAACGGCGCAAAAGCTACCGCCGCGGCTCCGATTTGGAAATAGTCCAAGAAATTGCGCTGGAGGAAGCTTTTCGCGGGGCGGAAAAGAAATTTAAAGTGCGGCTGTTTAGTCCGTGCGGCAGTTGCTCCGGCCTCGGCTATTTTGCGGATGCCGGCCTGACGGAATGCGCCACTTGCAGCGGGCGTGGGGAGATTAAAGAATCGCGGAGTACTTTTTTCGGAAGCTTTGCCCAGGTTCGCCCCTGTTCCAAGTGCTCCGGTAGTGGTCAGGTACCCAATAAAATTTGTTCCGATTGCCGCGGTTCCGGCCGGGTACAATCCAACAAAGAAGTTTCGGTAGAAATCGCTCCCGGAGTCAGCAACGAACAATTGATAAAGCTTTCCGGCGCCGGAGAAACGGGAGAGCGCGGAGCCGGAGCGGGGGATCTATATGTTCGGGTAAAGATTTTGCCGCACAAGATTTTTGAGCGCGAAGGCGACAACCTTTTGGTAAAAAAAGAAATCAGTCTGTTGGACGTTTTATTCGGCACGAAAATTGAAATACCTACCATCAACGGCAATAAAATTTACGTGGAAATTCCCGCTAACTTCAGCTTGAAAGAAAAACTGAAAATTCCCGGCGAGGGAATGACGCGTTTTGGCGGATTCGGCAGAGGAGATTTGTATGTTGAATGGGAAGTAAAAACGCCTAAAAAGTTTAACGCAAAAGCAAAAAAACTTTTAGACGACCTGAAGAAGGAAATTTAAGGTTTCGCAAAGTCTCATATCCGGGAGGGGCTGACAAGAACCTAGCTTTTGGAGTAAAAACTAACGCGAAAAGAAAAAGCCCCGAATGATTTTTCATAAGGGGCTTGGATATAAATGGGTAAGCTGTTTATCCCTCTGTCGTGATGTCGTCAAAAATGACGGGGATTTGTTGTTGGAATTCTTTGAGGAGAGGAACGGCGATTTCTCGCATTTGGGGATG
>LCOU01000022.1 GCA_001003205.1 Parcubacteria group bacterium GW2011_GWA2_47_8b
AATCTGCCTTTCAATTTCAATTCGGGACATCGCGGAGTCGGTAGGGGATTTTTCGGTGCGGTAGAAAACGGCTTCGTCAACCATTCCGTCAACTTCATTCCTCGCCCGATAACGAACCCGTCCGTCTTCTCCCTTGACGTAAAACTGCTGTATGAAAACTTCCCTGTGCGGCACCGGAATTTCTCCCGTAAAATCGTGAATCAAAAATTTTCTTTCAGTTTCGGTTTCCGTCGGAATGCCGATGGCTTTCAATATGGCGTCCAAAAGGCGCTTGAGCTTTCCTTCCAGGTCCGTGGAGTTATCAATTACCCTTAGGTGCGGGTGGCCGAGCCAGACATTTTTCGTGCGTTCATCAACTTTCCTTGCCTCTTCAACGCTTTGCTCAAGGCGCGCGGTGTTATCAAGGTTGTAGCACTTCGGCTTGTCCACGGCGACGCTCACAAGGTGGAAAACGGCGTCATAACGCCTGTCCCGCAAAGAAACCCTGTTAAAACCGTTGTCGCTTAGAACCCGCTCAAATAGCTGCTCCGTCATATAGGCGGACATATCCATACAGCCGCGGTCGCAAATCATAACAGTTTTTTTGCCGTTTTTTATTCTGGCAACCGTCGCAAAGATATCGTTTTCAAATCTGATTTGAGTCCGTAAAAGCAGTTCCTCAAACCGGCGATGCTGCTCCGGGTCCAGTTTCGTCGGGTCAATTCCGGAATTGATGACCATCGTGGGCACTTCCGGTACCACGACAACCGACACTCCACGCTCGGAAAGTTTCTTCTGTAAATAACTTAGCGCGGTGGTCTTGCCCGCGCATGGTCCGCCAGTCAGTACGATTCGTTTCATTTTTCCTCTGTTTCAAAAGAACCGAAATTAGTGTATCATAAGCCGCATGAAACTTTCCATTGGCATAGTGGGGCTTCCCAATGTGGGCAAGTCCACCTTGTTCAAAATTTTGACCAAAAACGAAGTTAATATCGCGAATTATCCGTTCTGCACGATTGATCCCAACGTCGGCGTTGTTACCGTTCCCGATGAACGGCTGGATAAGCTGTCCGCGATGAGCAAATCCGCAAAAAAAATTCCGGCGGTGGTTGAATTTTATGACATTGCCGGCCTGGTGAAAGGCGCCAATAAGGGCGAGGGGTTGGGAAACCAATTTTTGGCGCATATCCGGGAAACCAACGCCATCGTGATGGTACTTCGTGTTTTCCAAAACGCGGATATTATTCACGTGGAAAATTCCGTTGACCCCATTCGCGATATGGAAATTATCAATATGGAACTCGCGCTCAAAGATTTGGAAAGTATTGACCGCGCTATGAAAAAACTGGAAGGGGAAGCGAAAACCGGCGACAAAAATTCCGCGAAAGCGCTTGAAGGGCTGAAAATCATAAAACCGGTCCTGGAATCCGGAAAATCGCTAACCAGCGAAGTCTATTCTAATGTTCTTGAGAACATTAGAATACGAGAGCTAAATTTGTTGATGGCCAAAAAACAGCTTTACTTGCTGAACGGCAGGCCCGAGGATGTTTCCGAAGAACTTAAAAAGAAGATTGCCGAGAAAGGAGCGACATATATTGTCGCCGATCTTGCCTCCGCGACCGACATACCGGAACTGGTCAAAAAAGCGTATGAGATTCTCGGTTTGATAAGTTTTTTCACAACGGGCGAGGACGAAAGCCGCGCCTGGACCATAACGAGAGGGGACAAGGCGCCGCAGGCGGCGGGCGTTATCCATACGGACTTTGAGAAAAAATTCATTCGCGCCGAGGTCATCGGTTGGCAAAAACTTCTTGAGGCCGGTTCTTGGCCAGCGGCAAAGCAAAAGGGCTGGATGCGGCTGGAAGGCAAGGACTACATAGTGCAAGACGGCGACGTTCTGGAAATCCGGCACGGCTAGTTATGTTATAATTGTGAATATGGAAAAAGGACTGGCACACGCGACGCTTGAGCAAGAAATCAAGAGATTGTCGGTTGAAATTAAGGAGCGCGGTATTGCCAAAACAGAGCAGGAAGCGGCAAAAACCATAATTAAAGAGCGAATCGCCGCCCAAACAGCCGGGATATGGCGTGGCATTCGGGCATTAAACGCGCCGCCAAGGAGGCAAAAGAAAGCGGCCCGCTGGCGCTGGACGCGTTTCATGACGCCCTTACCGATAAATTGTACGAGGAGATGAAAACTCGCGGTTTGCTATGAGTTCCGTTACGGCGCTTTTAATTTCTTTTGGAGCTCCTTTGGTGGTGGTGGCCATTGTGATGCTGATTTATTTCGGCGTAAGGGCCGCAAAATTAAAATTCTTGAGGACCCTCACGCTTCGGCCAATTTCAATCCGGTTAATTCAAAAAACCGAGGGCAAGGAACCGCTTTCTGAAATAAAACTTACCGAACAACTGCTCGGCCTTTTAGGCAGTCTTAAGATGCCTTTTGCGCTGGAGGTAGCAGTCCACAATATCGGCGAGGATATTCATTTCTACGCGGCCGTCCCGCAGGAATCGCTTGAATTTTCCATCCGCCAAATCCAAAGTCTTTGGCCGGATTCGCAAATTCAGAAATCGGACGACTATACCATCTTCAATTCGGAGGGCGTTGTAAAAGCCGCGTATCTCAAACAAAAACAGCACTTTGCCCTTCCCATAAAAACCTACGCGGAAGCCGGCGTTGACACCTTCCCGCCGATTCTCAACAATTTTTCAAAATTGGAAATGGCCGGCGAAGGGCTAGCAGTTCAAATCATTGCCCAGCCGGCGACAGCCTCAAAACCAAAAACGATTTCTAAAATGATTGACGACCTCAAGCGAGGCGCCAAACTTTCCGACCTGCTGGCGGGCAAATCATTTTCCTCTCCCTCGGCAAAAAAAGGCGAGGTGCTGCCCGCAGTCATCGTGGACGACGAAGCCGTAAAAGCCCTAAACAATAAAATCGCGAAGCCACTATTGAATGTAAACATACGCTTGGTCGCCTCGGCCGTATCCGCTTATAGATCAGAAGAACTTTTAAACGCCCTGACCGGGTCCTTGGGTCAATTTGCGGCAGTTAATCGCAATGAATTCAAATCGGTGGAACCACGCAACGCCAAAAATCTGATTTTCAATTTCGTCTTCAGAACTTTTAACGAATCCGAGGCGATGATTTTAAACACGGAGGAGCTGGCCAGCGTCTGGCATTTGCCAACCTCCGGCACCGATATTCCCAAATTGAAATGGATGAAGTCCAGGGAGGCCACCCCACCGACAATTTTGCCGGAAAGCGGCGTTTTGATAGGGGAGAGCGTTTTCCGCGGCGAATCCAAGCCGGTTTACGTCACCGACGAGGACCGCCGCCGCCACATTTATCTTATCGGCCAGACCGGCACCGGCAAATCAACTCTGCTGGTAAATATGGTCGCTTCGGATATTAAAGAGGGGAAGGGGTTGGCGATTATTGACCCGCACGGCGAGCTTATTGAATCCATCGTGGGGCTGGTACCGGAGGAAAGAGCCAAGGACGTAATTATTTTTGACCCGTCGGACTTGGACAGCCCATTAGGGCTCAATATGCTGGAATATAACCCCGCGCGGCCGGAAGAAAAAACATTCATTGTCAATGAAATGCAAAGTATTTTCAACAAACTTTTCACGGCCGAAACCATGGGGCCGATGTTTGAGCAATATATGCGCAACGCTCTTCTGCTTTTAATGGACGACCCGAATGAACACGCTACCTTGATAGAAGTGCCGCGGGTTTTTACCGATTCGGAATTTCGCAAACGGCTCCTAGCTAAAGCCACCAACCCGACCGTCAAAGATTTCTGGGAAAAAGAGGCCGTCAAGGCCGGCGGGGAGGCGTCGCTTGCCAATATGACGCCCTATATTACGTCTAAATTCAACAATTTTATTTCCAACGATTACATCCGCCCTATAATCGGCCAACCCGTCTCATCGCTCAATTTTCGCAATCTGATGGACGAAGGAAAAATTCTCTTAATCAATCTTTCCAAGGGCAAAATCGGCGACATCAACGCCAATCTTATCGGCATGATTCTGGTCGGCAAAATTTTGATGGCGGCTTTGTCACGCGTGGACATTCCGCAGGAAAAACGTCGCGATTTCAATCTTTTCATAGATGAATTCCAAAATTTCATCGGCTCGCAAATAGTTTTCAGAGTCGGCGCCGATGACGCCGAATTTCTCGGCAAGCAGTTTGAGCCGGTGTTTTCAAAAAATGATCTTATGAATATTGATAATTTTAACGCTTACGCTAAACTTCTGATTAACGGACAGACGACAAAACCGTTTAACATTCGCACTATTCCGTCGCCGAAGGGCAACCCCGCCGTGGCCGCCCAGATACAAAAACTCTCGCGAACTACTTACGGCCGGAATCGCCAAGAAGTGGAGACGTCTATATTACAAAGATTAAGACAATAACAATATGCTGGAAAAAATACCCGAAAAAAAAGTAGCCGGCGCGCCAAAACCCGAAGAGGTAGAGGCATTGACGGAACGGGTTCGCCGCCGCAAGAGCGGGCCGATTTCTTTTCCTCAAGAAGCGCAACCCACCGAAGAAATACTGGAATTGGAAAAACCAGCCGAGCCGGAACTTCCCGAGGTGGAATTTGAAGAAATTAAAGAAGAAAAACCGACGAAGCGACGCTACGCCGAAGGCGATCCGGTGATTTTTGATAAGGCCACTAAAGATAAGGAGTTTTTAAATTATCTGATAACTAAAGCGGAGGTCAAAAGCTCCGAATTAAATCTGGACAAACCGACGCCGCAAAATATGGAAAAAGTAGTGAAACTTTACGAGGAATTTAAAGCGGGTCAAGCTAAATAGCTGATTTTCTTTAGCCAGTATTCGTTCTCCCATTCCCAGAGTTTTTTCGCGCCCAAAAAAGCATCAAAATCCGCCTGCCAGTAGGGGAATTCTTTTAACTCAACGACGCCGCGCGGCTCGGACCATTCGTGATTATTTTCAATACACGCGCCGCGAGTGGGATTTTTGATTTTGTCGCGCCCGCCCTTGCTGCGCATTGTGGCGCCGCATCTTAAGCAACCCTTGTTTTGGTCAATTCGCAAAATCCAGCGGGTATTCAGGCCCGCCAGCAGGGGATCGCGCGTGAGAGCGTCCATATAGGCCGAGGTTTGCAGATTATAGTCCCGATAAATAGACTGGGAAGTTTTGATATCCAGAACTCCAAACTTGCCGCCGATGAGCGCTAAGGCGTCAATGGTCCCGGCGTAACGGTGTTCGGGATTGAAAATCCGTTTTTCTATGTGCGTTGAATCAACCTGTATGTTGTTTTTGTCCGCGAACTCCAAAAAAGCCTTAACGGCCGGCGCAATGGACGGGTCAATGTCGGGCTTTTCACCGATTAAAAGCTTTTCCACGGTTTCGTGTATCAACGTCCCTTCCTTCGCCGACTGCTCGGTGATGGCCTGGGCGGCGGCAAAACTCGGCGCTTCGCCGTAAAAACGCATCAGTGCCGGTTTGGATTTGATGTCCACGATTTTAGTGACACGGGGGTACCAAAAGCCGTCAATTACATAGCCGCACAAAGACTTGAACTGCTCCGCGTCGGTAAAATACATAACTCCTATTTTAGTTCGTTCGGTTGTAAAACGCCAGTTTGCCATGCTATTTTTAATACAGAACGTTTACAACTCAAGGAGAGTAAAGATGCAAAACGACGAAGTCCTGACGCTGGAAGAGTACTTGAATCTGGTTAGGGCCAATCCGAATCTGGTCAAAACCGCGCACAAGCGGGTTTATGACGCCATCATCAAAAAGGGCTATAAAACGGTTTCTGCCAAAGACGACCCGCGTCTGGCGAAAATTCTGGGCCTGAAAAACGGCGACCCCGTTACCGTCTACAATCTGTTTGAGAACCACTACGGACTGGAGCGTGAAATTGAAAATATCGTGGGATATTTCCGCGCCGCCAGTTTGGGTGGGGAATCCTCAAGACTGTTTTTGTTCTTGGTGGGGCCGCCCGGTTCGGGCAAAAGCTCTATCGTACGCACGCTCTATTGGGCATTGCACGGCGAAGAGATTTACCACATTGACGGCTGTCCAATCCGCGAAGAACCGCTGAACGCGTTTCCCCGCGCTTATCGCAAGGAACTTGAAGAGAAACACAAAATCGTATTGTCCGAATGGGCGGATTTGTGCCCGGTTTGCCGGCACCGACTGAAAACCGAATTCAATTCCGACTAAACAAAGTTCCGGGTTCGTAAGGATCACATCTCTATCCGCGCGAGCCGTTATTTCGCTTCAGTGGATCCGACCGACCCTATTTCGTTTGATAAAGCGAAACTTATCGGTTCGGTAACGCTCGGCGAAAAAGAGGGCGACCCGACCGCCTTTGAATTGGACGGGGCTTATCACCGCGCTAACCGCGGCCTGATTGAGTTCGTGGAGGTGTTCCGCAACGAAACGGAATTTTTGTATTCTTTACTGGAAGCTACTCAAAGCAAAACGATTGAGTCGCCGGCCGGCCGCACTGAAAAGATTTTCATTGACGTGGTAATTATCGCGCACGCCAACGAACCGAATTGGAAAAAGTTTGAGAAAAACGATGATAACGAAGCACTGGTTGACCGCCTGGTGCGAGTGGACGTAGGAAACAACGTTCGTTTGAACGAACAGATTGAGATCGTCAAGAAATTGACCCGTCCGACTTGCCATTTGGCGCCCCAAACACTGGAGACGCTGGCAATGTTTACGATTTTGACCCGCATTCAGCCGTCCGAGCAGGTCAAAGACTTGATCAGCAAGGTGTTAATCTACAACGGCGATGATACCGAAATAGACGCCCCCAGCGCCGCGGAGTTGCGAGCCGAGAGGCCGCGCGACGGCTGGATTGGAATCAGCAACCGAGATGCCGCCAAGATTCTGGAAAAAGCTATTGGCATCCGCCAGCCGGGCGAAGAGTCGTGCGTGGCTCCGCCGGACTTGTTGAAAGTAATTTCCGAATTCTGCGCCAACGCCAAGAAGCCCATTCCCGTTGAACTTATTGAAACGGTTACAGATTGGTACGCCGCTATGATCGCCACACAATTTACTTCCATCGGGAAAGACTGCCAAGACATTTGCATCCGCTATTATGAGAATTACACCGCCGCAATAATCAAACTGCTGCGGGGCGAGACGCTTTCTCCTGAAGCGGAAAACTTAGTAAATATTGTGGAGTCCAGGTTGCCCAATGACGATGGAGAAAAAAACGCTCTGCGCCAACTGATCATTGAACAAAAATTCTCTGACACTTCCTTGGCCATCAAAAGCGGCATTTATGATTATGTTGCCCAGGAAGTCATCATCCCGAAGCTGGACAAACTGATTGTCCAAGGAAACCATGAGGATTTGAACGAAAATGACCGGCTTTCACTTAAATATTTCCAGGAACACTTCAGGGCCCTTGGCTATTGCGACCGCTGCTTTAAGACGGTCGCGGAATGGCTGATAAATTCAGGGCTGTTGCAATAAACGCAATCCCTCCGATGGACATCGGAGGGATTTTTTTATATCCTGGAGGCACGTTCCTTGAAATAAAACACGCAAAGAAAGGAGGCGGCAAAATGGCCAGTTTGAGAGACCGACGCGGGGAAAAACTATCGCGCCGAATACTTGAAGATGCCAGACGTCACGAAGAAATGAAAAAGAAAGCGGCGCGGGACAACATTGAGACTTTGATTGCATCGCTGCCTACGGTCATTGGCGGCGATCGTACAAAAACGTTTAGACTTCCGATTAGAAGCCTGATTGAACCACGTTTGGTTTTCGGCTTAAAGGAAGTTGGAGCTGGCGGTATGGCAGAGGGGGATGCGGCAGGCAATGAACATATGGAGGAGATCCTAAACGAGGTTTGGCGCTTTTCCGCCCAAGAGCTATTGGACTTGATGCTTGAAGATATTGAGGTACCGAATCCCTCGGAAATTTACGAGGGCACCAAGGCAAACCGCAATAAATACCGCATCAGAGGCGTGAAAAAAAATGGCGCATTGTTTCGGCTCGCCAAACGCGAAACGGTCAAAAATAAAATCGCGCGCGACCGAATGCTAACCAAGAAGGGCCAAACGCCGCCGGAACGGTACGAAAATTCCGACAGACGTTTCCGCTACCTTAAGGCAATTCCCGATGCTGACGAGAAAGCCGTGGTGTTTCTGATTATGGACATTTCCGGTTCAATGCATAGCAGCAAACAATACATTGCTAAAGCGTTTTACTTTTGCTTAGTAGAGGTTTTGCGACGCCACTATAAAGACGTAGAGGTGGTTTTTATTTGCCACGACACCGTAGCGGCGGAGAGAACCGAAGAGGAGTTTTTCAAGGCGGGCCTTGCCGGCGGGACAGCTATGTCAGCGGGTTTGGAAAAAGCCCTGGAAATCTACAATGAGCGCTATGCCAATCGGGAACAAAGCGTCTACGTTTGGCACGCAACTGACGGCGATAATTGCAGCGAAGACAATAATAAATTGGCGGGGGCGCTAATGGCGCTTTGTGAAATAACAGAGCTGATCGGAATCTGCGAAATTAAGCCGTCTTCAGGTTTAATCGCCGATATTCCGGAGCTCCGCAATTTACAGAAGCGGTTTCCCCATTTTGTTCTCACAAGAATTTCCGACAAGAAGGAAATTCGCCTCGCTCTCATCAGTTTCTTAAACCAAAGGAGGGGGGTAGCACGATGAGCGATCTTCATAAACTGCAATACTGGCTGGATAGGGTAGAGGATTTGACCCGAGAAATGGGGTTAACATTCTACCCGCAGAAATTCATTCTTTGCAGTAAAGAAAAAATGCTGGAAAAACAGGTCCATCACGGCGGTTACTATATGTATTCGCACTGGAGTTTCGGCAAGCAATTTACGATTGACAAAATCCTTTACGAACACAAGTTCTTCTTTCTGCCTTATGAGATGGTGGTTAACACCAACCCCTGCGAAGCGTTTTTGCTTGGTGAAAACCCACTGGTTTACAACATCCTTATTGCGGCGCACGTCTATGCTCACAACGATTTCTTCCGACACAACAAGGCATTCAACGAAACCCAGCCAGAAAGGATCCAGCGTCAAATTCGGCGAGGGTGCGATCTGATTGATGGCCACGCCGAAGATCACAAAATCGGTCCGGGAAAGGTTGTCAAGCTACTAGACGCAGCCCACGCCGCGATGTTTACAAATTGCGGTCAGGGCCCGCATGTCCGCCGGGGGACTATTTTGGATTTCATCGTGGAAAACGCGCAGTCTCTGGAATCTTGGGAGCTGGACATTCTTAGATTTATCCAGACCGTCAGTGGACACCTGATGCCCCAACTACGCACGAAGGTAATGAACGAGGGCTGGGCGACGTTCTGGCATTACCAGATGTTAAGGAAATTGGAGAAGGAGATTAGGACCAAGCTTTCTTTTGATGATTACTTCCAGGCGTACCAGTTGCACCTGTCGGTTATCCGGCTCGGACAGGAAGACATAACTGTTTTGAATCCTTATAGAATCGGGTTTGCCACCTGGAGTAAGATTGCCGAGACGCACGGAGTGCCATTCGCATTCAACGTCCGCCAAAGCCAAACCGATCACGAATTCTTGCTTGACCACTTTAACGGGCAGGACTTCATATATAAGTGGTTTGTGAAACCGGGTTATGTTGATAAAATTCTGGCAAGAAGCCCCCGCATAAAGCCCTGGGACGTAATACCACCGAACGACAGAGCCGACAGGATCGCGGATTTTACAGAACTGGTCAGAAAATCTGTCTGGGGCAATGGAACCCCTAGATTCCAACTTTCCGTTAAATACATAGACAACAAACCGGCGCTTGTCATAAAACATCAGTTTGACGGCAGATTGCTGAACCAAAACCAGATTGCCGGAACGCTGAAGCTGCTAAACTATCTGTGGCGAGGGAAGATAATTCTTCAGACACGCAAACTTCATCAAGGTAAAGCCGAGCCGGCGGAATGGAAGTGCTTTGACGGAGACAAAATAATAGTCTCATAGATTACCTAGCCGCTCCATGGGGGAGAGCGGCTTTTTTATTTGATTACCTGTCGCACAAGATAGGTTTTGCGACATACAGGCTATACATAGCAAATAAAAGACCCCCATATTGGGGGTCTTTTCTCTTTTTTGTTCTTTAAAGCGCCTTCAATTGATCCTCTTTGTATTTCACAATCGCTTGAACTACCTGGGAGTTAGTCTCTAAATCCTCAATAAACAGAACCTGGTCGCGATTAATCTTCATCGCATCTTTGGGTTTATGAAGCTCCGAAACCCCCAGTTTGGCCAAACTGATGGATTGGCGCGACTCCGGCTGTGACTTACCCTGTACCGGCTGTAAAACCTCGCTAACCTGCAAATAATAGACGTCTCTGAGGTCTAAGTAGTTAGAGTTGATGTTTGACGCCTTTCCAAAATAAACCTGACCATTGGTCAAGAAAACGGCTTGGTAGCTGGGGCTGCCGGTCAACGGACCAAGCGTTAGGCCATTCTTCCACAGATAATATCCCAGCAAAGCGAGCAACACTATCGCCATCAGTAATACGAAGGTTGTTAATTTTTTCCTTGGTTTTGTGTTTTCCATATAGTAGTAATTCTAAGCCAACCAAATAGTAAAGCAAGCGGGTTGTGGATAAATGACAATTAAGGCTAGATAATGGTCAAAATTTCTGCCCCGCCATCCTTTATAGCAATCGTATGCTCAAAATGCGCGGACAGACTGCCGTCGGCGATCGCAAAGCTATCGTCCCTATTTTGGACAATCTTGGCGGTACCGGCGCTTACCATCGGCTCAATGGCAAGTACCATGCCCGGCTTCAATAAAATACCCCTCCCCCGCTCTCCTTCGTTGAAAACGCTGGGCTCTTCGTGCAACTGACGGCCCACGCCGTGACCCGTCAGGCCATCAACTACTTTAAAGCCGTGGCCAGAAACTTCGCTATTTATAGCCCAGCCTATGTCGCCCAAGTGATTTCCGGGTTTTGCTTGCTTAATGCCGGCAAACAATGCCTTTTCCGTAACCTTTATAAGTTTTTGCGCCCTGGCGGTGATTCCGCCAATGCCCGCAGTCCAGGCCGCGTCGGCGTACCAGCCGTCATAAATGACGCCGAAATCTAATTTTAAAACATCGCCGGACTTCAACCGGTAGTTGTCCGGCGTACCATGAACCACAACGTCATTAACGGAAGTGCAAATTGAATTTGGGTACGGCCTCCTAGCGCCATGTGGCTGGTAACCCAAAAATGCCGGCTCGCCGCCGGCATTGTTAATCAATTCCTCGGCTAGTTTATCAAGGCTTCTAAGGGTTTTCCCCTGTTCCGCTCGGGCCAAAACAACCTTGGCCACCGTAGCCAAAATTTTTCCGGCTTTCCGGATTTTGGTAATTTCTTCCGGGGTTTTAATCATAGTTGAAGCTTCTTTTTAAGCTCCGCAAAAACGTCAAAGGGTTTGGCGGCAGCGTTTACTTTGTTAATTTTATAACCTCGCTTTTCCAATTCGGCAACTATCGGCTTGGTGCGCTCTTCGTATTCCTTAATGCGGGTTTCAAGAACCGCCGGATTATCTACCGCCCTGGTGCGCAACTCACCGCCGCAAAGCGGGCAAGTTTTATGCTGGTGCTCATCGTTGTACAAGATGGCAGTGGCGCAAACCGAGCATACCCGCCGGTTCTTGTTGCGCTGTATGGCGACGCCGGGATCAATGTCCAACAAAACAAAAAGAGCGTTTTC
>LCOU01000023.1 GCA_001003205.1 Parcubacteria group bacterium GW2011_GWA2_47_8b
TGGCCGCGACCAAAATTTCGTTGGCCACTCCGGGCTGTCCTTTCATCTCGGCGCCCGCGTAGAAAATCGCCATACCGCCGCCGGGCACGATACCTTCTTCCATTGCCGCCTTAGTGGCCGCGACGGCATCTTCCACTCTCTGCTTCAATTCTTTTTGGGCCGATTCGGTCGGCGCGCCAACTTTAATGACGGCAATGCCGCCGGCAAGTTTGCCGAGCCGCTCCTGCAATTTTTCCTTGTCAAAACCGGACTCCGCTTTCTGCAACTGCGCCTTAATCTGCGCCACCCGTTTTTGGATTTCTTCCTTATCGCCTTTGCCACCCACAATCGTGGTCATGTCCTTGTTGGAAACGACGCGATGCGCCGAACCGAGGTCGTGCAAATCAACAGTCTCCAATTTTTTACCCAACTCCTCGGAAACAAACTGCGCGCCGGTAACAACGGCAATATCCTGCAACATCTCTTTTCTCCGATCTCCGAAACCCGGAGCTTTAATCGCCAGCACGCTGAAAACGCCGCGAAGCTTGTTGACCACCAAAGTGGTAAGCGCCTCGCCCTCAACCTCATCAGCAATGACCACCATTTCTTTCTTGCCGCTCTGCACGACTTTTTCCAAAAGCGGAAGGATTTCGTTGAGCGCGGAAATCTTTTTGTCGGTAACTAAGATGTAAGGGTCTTCCAGGACCGCCTCCATGCGTTCAGAATTGGTCATCATATACGGAGAAATATAACCTCTATCAAACTGCAGACCCTCTACCACGCCGTATGAATTGCTGATGGTGTTGGAATCCTCAATTGTCACCACGCCTTCCTTGCCAACCTTGCTAATCACTTCGGCAATTAGTTTGCCGATAGTTTTGTCCTTGGCGGAAAGCGAGGCCACTTCTTCCAGTTTTTTCTGGTCGTTAATCAGCTCTTTTTGAGTTTCCAGCTTTTTGATAATTTGCTCGGCGCCGGTTTTGAGATCCTCGGCAAGCTGGATAACATTTACGCCTTTGGTTTTCAACGCTTTTTCACCCTCTTCAGATTTTCAAATTTGTCTTCCAGCTCAATTTCTTTGGCAACGGTTACGCCGTCAAAAGTCACCTGCGGCGCGCCGTAACCTTTTTCCATAACAACCGCTTTGCCCCGCGGACCTAAAGTGGCGCTGACCGCCCTGGCAAGCTTGTCTACTCCCTTTTTCAGAGCCTCGCGCGCTTTTTCGTTGAATAAAAGTTGTTTAGCCATAGATGTACTTACTAATTACAAATAAACTCTAATCTACTAATGTCTAATTCGCGAATTCGCCATTAGCTTAATTAGTATTTCATTAGTGATTAGTAAATTATTCATTCTATGATTGCTAGTATGTCACTTTCCTCGCCGACCAGATATTTTTTGCCGTCCACTTCAATTTCGTCCGGCCCGTATTTTTTAAATAAAACTTTGTCGCCGACTTTCACCGACATCGGCACAGCATCGCCTTTTTCACTTGCCTTGCCCGGACCGACGGCAACAACCAGGCCCAATACCGGCTTTTCTTTCTCGGCCGTATCCGGCAAAACAATGCCCGACTTAGTGGCTTTGTCTTCCTTTATGGCTTCAATAAAAACGTGGTTTGAAAGCGGTTGAAACTTCATTGATTATTGATAGCTATTTTAACTGGATTTTCCGGTTTGTCAAGAAGCCCTTCTTACATAAAGGCGGGTCTTGAAGACTCGGGGTATGTTTTTCATATGCTTGGCGTAGGACAGCCAGCGCCGCAGATTCAGCCGGTGCAGAATAAGTTTTGCCAGTACCGAAAATGGCAGACTTGAAAGAGACGCCGGCCCGAAACCGAAGTTTTCTATAACCCGCACCACTTGAGGGGCTTGGGTAAAAAGAAGGAGGTTGGGGATTTTGTCTTGCAGTTTAAGACGGATTGCGTCAATTAGTTTATGCAAATAACCCTTGCCCCTAAACTCCGGAGCAATATACATAGTTGATAATTCTATCCAGTTGCCATAAGAATGCCAGAAACCGAAGCCGATGTTTTTTCCATTCTCACATACGGTAATCAGCCTGCCATCGCTGATGGCCCTCTCCACTTCTTTTGGATAGTAATACAAAAGCGGAATCTCCTTTTTGGATATTTCGGAAATTGATTTTACAAGCTGGCCGTTGTCCATCTTTATTTCAATTCCGCCCTAACCTCCATCCAAAGTTTGCCGAGATGATTTTCGCCGTCTTTGTTCGGACCCCACCCCCAATACGCGTCTCGCCATGAATCTTCCACTAGTTCCTTATCGCCTGTTTCTAAAAGTTTCTTTTTAACATATGGGTGCTGGTCCACCTTGGCGCGCAAGATTTGCTTCATTATATCCAACTTAATACTGTCCCAGTTTTTCCTATATTTGCCGATGTTCGCTTGCGCCAGCTTTAGAGCCTCGTGAGCAGAGCGCGCGTTTCTTATTTGATTTTTTAAATCCTCGTTATCAAATTTTTCGGAATGATAAGCATGTTCCGAAGTCGGCCATAACACACCTTTCCACTCAATCGCGAAAGAAGAAAAATTGGAGAACACGTAAAATTCGTGCTCGTAAAAGAAAACTTGTTTATCGGTATCGCTGCCGTGCATTAACAAATTATACCAGACCCAAAATAAAAAATCTGCGGTTTTTGTGCTAATGGGTGCCTAGAGGGAATCGAACCCTCAACATCGCTGCCACAGAGCGAAGTTTTACCATTAAACTATAGGCACCATTCACTACTATTAATACTATTTTATGGCGGGCTTGTCTAATACATATAAAAAAGCCCCGCGCCAAGATTTGTGTATCTCGACGCGGGGCGGGGAGAGGAGGGGTGAGGGTTGTTGGGCTAGACGATGAACTGGAGCCGGCGGGCGGAACGACGCACCAGAGCGCCGTTGGATTTCCGAAGCACCGCCCTGTCGGACCCGTCCATGCGGACGAACTCCGCACGATGCACGACCGTCCCGGCAATGACATTGCCAAGACGGTCCAGCTTCAAGACCTCCACGTCGGGAGCGAACGACTCGGAGGATACCGCCGGCAGGGGCTGGGTCTCGTCTTCTCCGATTTCTCCGACGGCCGACGCCATCCGGAGCCGGTCTTCCACCCCGACCAGGTAGCTCGTCAGCCTGCGCCGCTTGACGGCCTTCACGACCAGAACGGAACAGACGATCGCCAGCAGGGTCAGAATCCAGTACATTTGAACCTCCTAGAAACGTTGTTAAAAGAGCATTATCGGTAGTGTATCACATCTTGGGTGAATTTGTCAAGCCCCCACACCAAACGGGGATCATTTTGCAATGGCGCGCAAGCGCCAATCCTCGTTATGGTGTGGGGGTCAAGTCTTTCAAAATCCGCCAACGGACGTCGTCCGAGGTCTCTATTTCCAATTCCGGTGGGAAGCTAAAAGTATAGGTAGCTTCGGGGTGGCGGATGATTCTAGCCGCGCCCCGATATTCTCCCCTTCTCGCTATGAACTCCCGCAGCGGGACCTCAACGACCGGAGTGGGTCGGTCCACGGCGTGGATCACGGTGCCGTGATCGGTAACCAAACCGACGTGCCCGACGCCGTATTTGGGGCTGTCTTCGTAAAGATTGCACGCGCCGGTTTTAAAAACCAAAGACCAGGGTTCGGGACGATCGAGTTTTATGCCAAAGGCCTTTTGCTGAACGGCGCGTCGCGGAATCCAAATTCCGCACAATCCAAAAAGGTACTTCATCAAACTGGAACAATCTACTGCCTTGGGCGCATTTTTGGAATGCAGGCCGCAAGCGTAGAACACGTTCCGCCTTCCGATTAAGCCTTGCGCGTACCACTCCGGATCAAAAATCTCACGGTGAAAACCCTGTTTTTGTAAGGTGGAACAGGCCCGCTCGGCATCAATTCCCGGCCAAGTGGAAAAATCCACGGCAATTCTGTCGCCGACTGCCTGGTAGATCATTATCCTTCTCCCAACGCATTGCCTGTTAAAGAAACTGGTGATATAATACCATCTATTCTTATGCAATTCAAGTCGTTTATATTTTTAGCGGCGCTGACGGGGCTCATTCTGGCGGCAGGCTATTACCTGGGAGGCCAGCAGGGCGTCGTAACCGCCTTAGTCATTTCCGCGGTGATGAACGTAGGGAGCTATTGGTTTTCCGACAAATTAGTACTGGCAATTTATCGCGCCCGCCCGTTGGCGCCGGAACAAAATTTGCGCGTCCATCAAATCGTGGAGCGAATCGCCGAAAAGACCAACCTTCCGAAACCGAAAATTTATATCGTCAATATGCCGGCCCCCAATGCTTTTGCCACCGGCCGAAATAAAAACCACGCGGTAGTGGCTGTCACGCCGTCTATTCTTTCCCTGCTTAACGACAAAGAATTGGAAGGCGTGCTGGCGCACGAACTCGGCCATATCCAAAACAAGGACATTTTGATATCTTCCATTGCCGCGACGCTGGCAGGGACGATTTCTTTTCTCGCGCAAATGGCTTATTACGGTATGTTATTCAGCGGACGTTCCGTCGGCGGACAAGACAATCGCAATCGCGGCAACAGCCTGGGTACCTTAGCGCTTCTGATTCTCACGCCCGTCATTGCCACCCTCCTCCATCTGGCCATTTCACGCTCGCGCGAATATCTCGCCGATGCGACCGGAGCAAAAACCACCGGTGATCCGGAGGGGCTCGCGTCCGCGCTGGAAAAAATCAGTTTCGCCGCCAAAACGCACCCGCTCATCGGCGAACCGAAACACGAAGCCACCGCCCACTTATTTATAGTGAACCCATTCAAGCCGTCGCTTTTAGTGCAATTGTTTTCCACTCACCCGCCAGTTGAAGAAAGAATAAAGAGACTGCGTAATAAAAAATAAATCCCTCCGAAGCGCTAGTGTGTTAGAATTAAAAAATGCCGGAAAAGGAAATAAGCTGGTCGGCGCCGGAGTTTGAGCACCACCAAAAGGACGCGCGCTGGTATTTGGCGAGCGGTTTCTTTATGGCTTTATTCTTGGCATTGGCGATTTGGCAGGGAAATTTCCTTTTCGCGATTTTTGTGGCTATGGCGGGAATTTTGTTTTTGCGTTTCGGCGCCCAGGCTCCGCATTCCATAGAATTCCGCCTGACCGACGCGGGTCTTGAGATTGCCGGAAAAAATCTGTATAGTTACGAGACTCTATTTGGCTTTGCCATTAACCGCCTGGATGCTCACGATGACGGATTTTCGGAGCTGATTCTGAAGAAAAAGCACCGGTTTGGGACTTATTTCAAGGCCTTGATACCGAACAGCAAGGTTGAAGAAACGAAAATTTTCGTCAACAAGCACCTGCCGGAAATTGAATACGAAGCTTCGCTGGTAGAGCACCTTTCAAGATTTTTTAAATTTTAAAACGCCCTCATCGTTCAATGGATAGGACGCAAGATTGCGGATCTTGCAATTGAGGTTCGATTCCTCATGAGGGCACAACAATAAATCACCGCAAGGCGGATTCAATTATTGCGTCCAGCAACTCTGGGAAGCTGATGCCGTCGGCCTTGGCTTCCTGCGGTAACAAACTCGTTTCAGTCATGCCCGGCAGGGTGTTAATTTCCAGTACATATACTTTCGGATTTCGGATTTCGGATTTCGGATTTTCCGCTATGATCATGTCCGTCCGCGAAAACCCCCTCGCGCCGATTGCTTCATGCGCCTTGAGCGCTATGTTTTGGATTTTTCTGATACCTTCGGCCGGAAGATTCGGCGGGGTAATTTCCCGCGAAGCGCCGGCGGAGTATTTCGCGTTGTAATCAAAAAATGTGCTGCCGGACGGAATAATTTCAGTCGGCGGAAGCGCTTTTAGCCTGCCTCCTCTTTCAAGGACGCCACAGGTAAGTTCCCTACCCTCAATATATTTTTGAATCATCACGTTTTTGGAATACACACCAGCGTTCTTTAGCGCCCGTTGAAGTCCTGACGAATTATTCACGATACTCACGCCAACGCTGGACCCTCTGTCGCTCGGCTTTACCACTACCGGAAATTTGAAACTCAATCGGTATTTTTTAATCCTCTTCCCAACACTGACAACTTTGAAATCAGGCACCTGTAATCCGGCTTTTTTAAAAAGCTTTGAGGATACAGCCTTGTCCATCCCGATTTCGCTTGCTTGCGCGCCCGAACCAATATAAGGAATTTTATGTTTGTCTAAAATCTTCTGGAGCGTGCCGTCTTCGCCGTACTCGCCGTGCATAGCAATGAAAGCCAGGTCAAATCTTTTTTTAAACGCGGCCAGCGGCATCGGCCATTTTCCCTTTTTATCAATCACAATCCCTTCCGCCGCGTATTTTTCCGGATTCAAAAATCGCAAAATCATCTCCCCGCTTTTAAGGGATACTTCATGCTCTGCGGACGGCCCGCCCATCAGTACGCCAACGCGAATTTTGCCCATTGGTACATTTATCCGGTTCTATTTTTTGCGCGGTGGACGGGACTCGAACCCGCGGTCTCCGCCGTGACAGGGCGGCGCTTTAGCCAGCTAAGCTACCACCGCATTAGCTTACGATATCTTACTATATACTAAGGCTTCTTACAATATTTTTAAATCTCTCGCCGCGATCCGCATAATCCTTGAACATATCAAAACTGGCCGCTCCCGGCGAGAACAGCACTATCTCCGGTCGTTTTTGAACAGCCTCGGCTACCGCCGCCTCCAAGTCGCGGCATAATCTTACTGGCACGCCGGCGCCGGCAATCGCTTCAAATATCTTATTTTTATTTTCGCCGAACAATAACACTTGCAGCACGGAACGGGACGCTTTAATGGCCTTGGCCAGCGGCGCGTAATCCAGATTTTTATCTTTGCCGCCGGCAATCAACACCAGTGATTTTTCAAAACTGGAAACGGCCTTGGCGGTCGTTTGGGGATTGGTGCTCGCCGAATCGTTATAAAACTCGATTCCCTTAACAGCTCCCAGCCGTTCAAGGCGATGCTTCAACCCGTTAAAATTCTTGAGCGTGCTTTGGATTATTTTTTCCGAACAACTGAGGTGGCGCGCAACCGCCGCCGCTAACAAGTGGTTTTTAGTAAGATTGTCCGGCGCCGAAACGGCAATCATCTTGCCGGAGCCCTGTGCCACGATTTTCGCCGCCGGTCGGTTGCCCGCGAAATAAAAAACGGGGTCTGATTTTTTCTGGTAACGGCAGATGTTCGCTTTGGCGTCCAGATATTCTTTGATGTTTTTATGAACATCCAGATGGTCCGGGAAAATTTCCGTTATAACGGCCACCTGCGGCGAATTTTCCAAGTCTTGCAGTTGAAAACTTGAAAGCTCCAAAACTACCAGAGAGTTTTTATCCAGTTTAGGGAGAATTTCCAATGGCGAAATGCCGATATTCCCCGCCAATAAAACTTTTTGGTGTGAGTTTTTTAAAATTTGGGCGATAAGAGTGGAGGTTGTCCCTTTCCCTTTTGTGCCGGTAACTCCGATGATTTTCCCGGAACCGCGCCGAAGTACGGGTAGAGCCCGCTCAAAAAATAACTTTGTGGCGCTGGAAAATTTAACGCCGTTTTTAATCGCCGTCTGAATCTCGGACAAATTGTAAGGAACGCCCGGAGAACGGTATACAACGTCAAAAGAAGAAAGGTTAGCCAGGTAATTTCGGTCGGTTTTTTTGTCTAAAACTACAACGTCCGGATTGTTCAGAAATTTAAACAAAGACTGCCCCTCGCGGCCGAAACCAAGAATAGCAACCTTGGCCATCAACTTTATTTTACTTGAAAATGCGGGCAGTTTTCAAATACCAGCCGTTGACGGCTTCAAAGCGATTGGCGGGCACGGCAATCATTTTCGCGACAAATCCATTTAGATTTTTTGACGTTACGTAAAGATACTGCGGCGAGTAAAGGAAGATAGCCGATTTTTGGTCATTGATAATTTTTTGCAATTTGGAAAGGTCTTGCAAACGCGCCGTTTCGTCCAAAGTTTGCCGAAGCGATTCCAGCAGGCCATCGGATGTTTTGTCGTTGAAAAGCGCCAGGTTCAGCCCCGGGTCAAATCGTTGAGACGAATGCCAAAACGAAAAAATGTCCGGATTGTTGTTGAGCGTATTGCCAAAAATAATCATCTGATAGTTGCGCGGCTTAATGGCGCTATTAATCACCTCCGACGGTTTGAGGACGATCGGATTAAGAGCGACGCCGATTTTCAGCCAATCATCTTTGATAACGTTGACGGTGTCCACCAAAAAAGGAACTTCGGGGACGATAATATCCAAACTAAGTTTGATTTTGCCGCGCGGCGTATTCTTGGTTCGGATTCCGTCGTCACCTATCACCCAACCGGCTTTTGCCAGAGTTGTTGAAGCTTTATCAAGAGAAAACTCGTTGTCTCCATAAATCGACGGGTCATACCCCGACATTGTCGGCGGAACGGGGCCATTAACGGCAACGCCCAACCCCTTCAATACGGTGTCAACTATTTTTCCCTTGTCTACGGATTGCGACAGCGCCGTTCTGACTTCTTTTTCCTTTAGCGGCACACTTGTGCTTTGATTGAAGAAAATCGCGTAATAGCGAGGGCGGTCAATCTTAAAGACTTGCTGTTTGATTTTAAGATGGTGTGCATTTTGCCCTCCGACTGAAAAAATGATTAATCACAAAGGACACGAAGTACACAAAGGGAGAAGGTTTTGTTTTTTCCTTCGTGACATTTGTGTCCTTTATTTTTGAAAACGTTTTTATTTTTTTCTGAAGTTTTGCGGCGGAATGTCGTCAAAAATATGGCTGGGAGCAATGCGAAAATTTTTTATGTTATCCAAAAAGAAAGCGTAGGGGTTTTTAAGTGTGAGACGCACTTCGCGCTCGCTTAGCCGTTCGGCGAGCACCCCCTGCCAAGTGGCAAAAAACGGCGACCGGACGTCGGGATCCTGAACGACGCTAATAGTAAAAATAATGTCGTCAGAAGTAAGGGGCTCGCCGTCGCTCCACTTGAGATCGGGCTTAAGCGTGACGGTCCAAACTTTTTGCTGCGGGTCCGTTTCATATTTTTCCGCCAAATCAAAAAGACTGGCAAAAAGCAGGGCAATCAAATCCCGGTCGGTATCGTTATCGCCGGCAATAATCGGATTAATGGAACCCGGCTGGCCGATAATCCCCTCAACGTAACTCCCCCCCTCAACGGGGCTTGCAACCGTTTTCTGATAGAAAAATGAGATGCCCAGTAAAATAGCCGATAAAATGAACACGCCGCCGGCGGCGGCGGCGATATAGCGCTCCCTTATTGATAAGGTTTTTAGAATTTGAAAAAGTTTATACAACAAGGTTCAAAAGGGCTAAACCGGCAAAAATAATTGATAAAACAATTGTTGCCACGAAAAGCAATTTTTCAAAACCGCGCCGCGTCTGGTAAAAGCCGCTGTCCCCGCCCCCTCCGCCAAAAAGCCCGCCCGCGCCGGCGGATCGCTCCTGAATCAAAATGAGGACTATTAAAATAACCGAGGTCGCTATCTGTCCGATGGTTATAATGTTGTTCATCTATGCTTTAAATGCCTTGGCGCCATAGGCAAAAGTGGCGTTCACCATTCCTATGACAATAGTTGCTAATATCAGCGGTATTGGTCCACTTATTGTAATGCCCGCCGATAAAATGTCAACGATATATATAAGAAGGCCATTGAAGGCGAGAGCCAACAAGCCGGCGGTCAGCCATATCAACGGCTTAAAGACGAAGCGCAGTATCGGCAGGATAAAAGAATTGGCAATAGTAAAAAGAATCACGACAATAGCGAACCCCTTCCAATCATTGACCACCTGAAAACCGGTGATAAGATACTCTGCCAGCAAAATGGCGACGAGGTTGGAAACCAAACCAATAATTATTTTCTTCATTATTTAATTATATCAAACAGTTCCCGGCGGCGCACATTGCGATGATAACGGATTACGAAATGGTGAGTCCGGTAAATTGCTTCTTCAACGAGCTTTCTTAATTCTTCGGAGGGGTTGTTTTCGCCGATAATTTTCTGCTCCGGCTTTGCAAATGAAATTATTTTGATTTTGGAGGCGGCCGGATATTGAGCTGCGACTCTAAGCGCGGCACGGTATTGCGTTAAACCACCGTCAATGATGATTAAATCAGGGTATGGCCATTCGGGGTGGTTCAATCGCCGAGATAATATTTCCGCGATTGCTCGTGGATCGTCTAATCCCCGGCGCTCCTGCCTGCCGGCAGGCAGGGATTTTATTTTAAACTTGCGGTAAGAACTTTTGTCGGGCATCCACGCGCCATCTTTTTTTACTAACACGGTCATAGCGCCAACGGCTTCCTTTCCCGCGAAATTGGACATATCGTAACACTCCGCGCGGTATCCCTCCGGAAATTCCGAAGAGTCATGGTTTTGTAAAAATTCTTTATGCCGAAAAATTGTTTCCAGCGCCTCGCGCTCTTTATCATTCGTAAGCGTTTTTAAAAGTTTCTTGTTCTGGCCGCGAAGAATCGTTTTGATCGCGCGTATATTTCTTTTGTAAGTATTTACGGCATCCGCGTGCATTTGCAGATTTGCATCGCGTTGGCAACATATGCCAAGACACCTGCCGATTTGGGCATTTATACAATCGCGCAAATGAGGTTTGGGGCAGGTGCAATAAGGATAGTGCTTGCGCAAAATCTTCATGACCAGGCGCAGAGCCTTGCCGTCGGTGAACGGCCCAATGCGTTCAATTTTCAAATTTTGATGGGTAATAAAAACTTTCGGGAAGCTTTGACCTTGCCTACCGGCAGGCAGGCGCGTCAAAGCAACATAAAGATACGACTTATCGTCGCGCCACAAAACGTTGTATTTTGGTTTTAACTTTTTGATCAGCCGCGATTCTTCTATCAACGCTTCAATTTCGGAACGCAAAGCAATGTAGTCCAAGCACTCGGCTTCTTGGTCAAGCGATTGGGTTTTAATGTCGGGGATTGCCAGATAAGATTTCAATCTATTTCGCAAATTGACGGCCTTGCCGACATACAAAACATTTCGCGGAGAACGAAAGATATACACTCCCGGGCATCGCGGCGCGGTTTTGATTTTTTCCACGATTGATTGTTTCATAAACCGCTGGTATTATATTGAAAAGATAAGGCAAAGTCTACCTTATTTGGTGAGGTGGCCGAGAGGCTGAAGGCGGCAGGTTGCTAACCTGTTATACGGGTTTAAATCCGTATCGAGAGTTCGAATCTCTCCCTCACCGCATTTTACCCCTTTCTAAAATGTACAAGCGTCAAATACTCCCCCTCGTACGGATGAGGGAAGTTTTGGACTAACGGGTATTTTTCAACGAGCTGATTCGGAATGATCAGCCAAAACGGCAGGGGCACGGCGACTTCGCCGACGCCATCCAAATTATCAATTTCCTTGCCGGAGTAATAACGCAACGTTTGCTGATGCGGCCAGCCATGAGAAAATATTTTTTCTTCTCCGGCGCTTCCGGAGAGATACAGGCCAATGTCCCGCTCGTCTTTGGAAAACTCCAGGGTAAAAAGTTGCGGATTTAAAAATACTTCGCTAAAGGACAGATAGGCGCTTACGGCCAGCATCAAAACCGCGACCGCGGCCGCCATCTTGGGAACAAACAAAAATGTTTTTTGGATGACCGGGATTGCAAAAACGCCGGCCAGCACCACCCAGGGATAAATCGGAATTAAATAGGTCATCAACTTTGACGGAACGGCCATAAATCCGATAAAAATCACGGCCACGGTAAAAGCCGTGACAGACAGCGGCAAAAGCCAATCTCCCGCTTTCGCCCGAAATTTCTTATTTACCAAAGCCAGCAAAGCCAGGGCCAAAGAAAACAAAAACAACGAGCTCCAGGGCTGGCCGTACTTGAAAAAAATAGAGAGGTATTGCCAATTGCCGATTTGATTATTAAAAACGTTTTCGGTAAACCTCTGTGCCACATGAAATCCCAAATAGGTCTGGAGAAAGCCGGCTCCGATTTTCGCCGCTTCATAAATATGCCAGGGCAAACTTATCAGCGCGCCAAGAAAGATACCGATCCAAAAATGGCGCTTTTTTAACCAAGACCAGTTACGGCTCAAAACACTCCATATAGCAATCGGCACAAGAGCCAGTAATCCAAAAATGCTTTTGAACATTATTCCCAGTCCAATACAAATGCCGACGCCGCTAAGAAACTTGGAATTTTTTAATCCCTTGATAAAGAAATAGAAACCGCCCAAGGCGACGGCGGCTATGGGAACTTCCAGCCGAACATCACGCCCGGCAGCCAGAAAAATGGGAAATAGAGTAGTCCCCGCCCCGGCCAAAAAAGCCAAAAGATTCTTGTTCTTGTCGCCAATCTCTTGAACTATTAAAAAAGCTAACAATGACGAGATAATGCCAAACAGCGCGGCGGGCAAGCGCAGGGCAAATTCGTTAAGGCCGAATAATTTCGCGCTCGCCGTCATAAGCCAAAAATGGAGCGGCGGCTTATCAACCCAAGTCTTCCCAAAATAAGTAAAAGTCAGAAAGTTGCCGTTGGTAAGTGTTTCTTTAACCACCTGGGCATAAGTGGCTTCGTCATAATCATCTAATGGCGTAGCCCCGAGGTTGGGAAAATAAAAAACACCGTTTAAGATTATGAGAGCCGCGATGAAAATGAGTTTTGGCCTGGCCATTACTCCAAGATTATCACGATTTGCTGTACAACGTCGCTATTGGCAGTGTAAAATAACACTATGAATAAAATATTATTTATCGCGGGTTTAGTAGTGGTTTTAATAAGCGGCGGCGCGCTGTCGTTTGCGCAAACTGCCACGCAGGGTGTTTCAACCGACGCGGCTATACCGATTACCTCCGTATCAAGCGTGGCTCCCGTTGAAAAATGCGGCGTAAATACTTTTCAAGCAAACGATCAATGCAGTGACAAGTCTTTTAGAAGTGCTTATTTTCAGTGCTATGACGGCTACGAAGAGAAGCAATCAGATAATTCCTGCAAATCATCCGAAGAATGGCAAGAATACGGCAAAAAAATATGTGCTTCGCGCTGTGCCGTCGTAAAACCGATGCCGATGCCAGCTCCAATGCCCGTGCCAGCGCCCATTCCCACTGTTGCAAAGCCCGTTCCGGCTGTTTCTACTTGCAATCTGAACGAACCGTCAATGCGGGAATATGACCAGCTGATTATCCAGTTGCGCAAAGCGGAAGCGGCCGGAGATAAACAATTGGCCCAGGAAATAACGGATAAAATAATCTCGCTGAAGCGGGAAATTGCCAAGAATCAGGAAGGTTGCAAAACGGGTTCGGCAACACCCATTCCAATCGCGGAGCCGGCAAAACCGACGGTGGTGGGTTCGGGTTCGGGCGTCGGGATAGACTCCTACTATCGCCAGAAACTGCAAAAGGTTATGTCCGCCAACGATGGCGCCGAAAAGCAAATAGAGTCGCTCAAGATTCTGCGTTCGGAAATAGACAGCATGATTGAAAAAATGATAGCCGGCAGAACAGAGTTTAACGCGTCTGAAGTCAGTGGCCTGGTGTCGGAAGTAAAAGTTTTACCCGGCGAAATAAAGGCCAACGAAATTTCCGTTAAAACAACTGATAAAAAAATTAAAATTGACGTTGGCGCGAAAGAGTTGAGTATAGAGCCGAAAGAAAAAGAGGTTATCGTCAATGACGGAGAAATTAACGTTAAAGCTGAAGCGGTATCAATCAAAGATAATGTTCTTAGCGTTGGCAATTCCGAAGTAAAACTATCCCCCAGCGAAGTAATTAATAAACTGCAGTTGGCGCCGAAAGTCATGGAGCTGAAAGAAGAGAACTCCGTGGCGGTATACAAAATGAAAATAGATGAGAAACGAAAACTTTTTGGATTTATTCCGATTACGATTGAAAAATCGGTCAATGCCGATGCCGCTAACGGCAATGTTGTAAGCGAAACGAGGCCGTGGTGGAGTTTCTTATCCACCAAATAAAAAATCCCCGATTTCATTTCGGGGAGGTTAATGATATCTTTTGACGCCCAGGCGCCTTCTCGCAAGCTCCAGCCTGTTCATCAACGAAAGTACGGAGCCCGCGGTCTCAAGGCTATAACTGGCGCAGAACATACCCTTTTCCCATTCCTGGAATCGGGCATTAATCAATCGCGCCTTGCCGTTCGTGTCTTTCTGCATCGCGCGGTAGAGCCGCAAAAATTTCTTGCGCGCGTCTTTCGGAGATTTTGCCAGAAATAATTCGGCGTAATCGAAGAAGTTCAAAGTAGCATTTGACGGCCCACCGAAAATTTCTTGGTACTGCTTGGCGGTTAAAGATTTTCTCCACTTCAAATCGTCTTTGGAATAGACCTTTTTCTGCTCATCTAAAA
>LCOU01000024.1 GCA_001003205.1 Parcubacteria group bacterium GW2011_GWA2_47_8b
GTTTCGTCTTTGCAAGAGGTTTTAAATTCGGGTGATAAGTATATCGATCTGGCACTAATCACTCATCCGCAACTGGATCATTTCGGCGGCCTGATTGACGTTTTAGAAAGCTACAAAGTTGGGGCGGTAATTGAAAATGGCCGCAAGGGCACTACCGCCGCATATGCTGATTTTGAAAAAACGCTTCAAGAAAACGGGGTCAGGCGCATCATCCTGACGGAGGGAGATAAAATAAAATACGAGGATGCAACTTTGAGCGTTCTTTCCCCGAACCGAAAAAATTTGGCAAGCAAAGAGTTAAACGATTCCGTTTTGGTGATGATGTTGGAAAAATCGGGATTGCGCGCCCTCTACACCGGCGACATCGGCAAAGATATTGAGGACGAGCTTTTGAAAAAATACGACCTTTCGGCGCAAGTATTGAAAGTTGGACATCACGGTTCGCGATTTTCCAGCTCTCCGGAATTTTTAAAGGCAGTGAACCCCGTAATTTCTGTGATTGAAGTTGGAAAAAACACCTATGGCCACCCGACTCCCGCGGCGTTGGGCCGCCTTGCTGATGTCGGCACGCAAATATTCCGAACCGACCGTGACCGCACCATATTGGTGGATTTTGACGGTGATAAACTGCGTGTTTATTTGAAAAAATTGTGGTAATATTTTAGACATGCGAACTCTCATAGCCGATACGTTAAAAAATGAAGGCAAGGAGGTTGAATTGATGGGTTGGGTAGCCGTGCGGCGCGACCACGGCAAAATTATTTTTATTGACTTAAGGGACCGAAGCGGTATCGCTCAAGTGGTTTTTGCGGACAAAAATTTGCACGCCACTGCCGACAAACTAAGGCCCGAATGGGTAGTAAAAATTACCGGCAAGGTTGCAAAGCGTCCTGAAAATATGGTCAATCCGGATTTGATGACCGGCAAAATTGAGATTCAGGCAACAGGACTGGAAGTTTTAATGGAGGCGCAAACGCCGCCGATTGACGTAAACAGCAACGGCCATGAAATCGGCGAGGAAATTCGCATGAAGTTCCGTTATTTGGATTTGCGCCGGCCCAGGATGCAAAACAATTTGCGGATGCGCAGTAAAACGCTCCAATTTATTAACAACTACTTCAAAGAGCACGATTTTGTTGAAATAGAAACGCCGATTTTGGGCAAATCCACGCCCGAAGGCGCGCGTGACTATTTGGTGCCGTCTCGTTTGTATCCCGGCAAATTTTACGCCCTGCCGCAAGCTCCACAGCAATATAAACAGCTTCTAATGGTGGCCGGTCTGGAGCGTTATTTCCAGGTGGCGCGCTGTTTTCGCGATGAGGACACGCGGGGCGACCGCCAGCCGGAATTCACCCAAATTGACTTGGAAATGAGCTTTGTAAAACGCGACGATGTTATGGAATTTTTGGAAGGCGCGATGGTGGACCTTGTCAAAAGCACCTGGCCTCATAAAAAAATTACGGCCGTCCCTTTTCCGCACATCAGCTATAAAGAAGCGATGGAAAGGTATAAATCGGACAAACCCGATTTGCGCAAGGACAAAAATGATCCCGACGAACTTGCTTTTGCGTGGATTGTAGACTTTCCGTTTTATGAGTACAGCGAAAAAGATAAAAAATGGGATTTTGGCCATAATCCATTTAGTATGCCGCACAACGAATCGTTGCCGGATGGCGGCAAAGAGTTGGGGGGCATTACCGCTATGCAGTACGACCTTGCGCTCAACGGCTTTGAGATTGCCGGAGGCAGTATTCGCAACCATAAACCGGAACTGTTAAAAAAAGCCTTCCAGCTCCTCGGTTATAAAGATAATGTGATTATGGAAAAATTCGGGCATATGATTGAGGCTTTTTCTTACGGCGTGCCGCCGCATGGCGGGGCGGCTATCGGGTTTGATAGATTAATGATGATTCTTCTGAATGAACCCAACATCCGCGAAACCATTGCCTTTGTTAAAACAGGGGACGGCCGCGATTTGATGAGTAACGCTCCTTCCGACGTAGATGAAAGGCAGTTGAGCGAACTTCATATTAAAATTACTAAATAACTTGCCTCATCCAAAAGAAGAAAGAACACTGGTCTTAATAAAACCCGATGCCTTGCAGCGAAATCTTTTTGGCGAGATTGTTCATCGTTTTGAAAGGAAGGGTTTGAAGATAATTGGAATGAAAATGGTTCGGCTGGACGATGTTTTGCTGAAAAAGCATTACGGTAAATATGCCGACAAGCCGTTTTTTGGAAATCTTTCAAAATTTATGTCATCCGCGCCGGTAATCGCAATGGTGCTGTCCGGCATCAAGGCCGTTTCGGCAGTGCGTTTTATCGTCGGTTCAACAAAGGGATACGAGGCGGACGTCGGAACCATTCGCGGGGATTTTTCTCTAAGTATGCAGGCGAATTTGGTCCATGCTTCCGATCCGGCCGAAGACCCGGAAGCTGAAATTAACAGATTTTTCAACCCCGAAGAACTTTTTGACTACAAAAAAATAGATTTTGAGTTTATCTACAGCGAAGACGAGCGGGATGTGCTATAATAAAGATGTCCCGCCTTTAGATTCCTGAATACTTTTTTATCGGGAGGGCGAATCGCCTCCCGCCTTGGCGGAAAGGCTGAGCCCACCCACCTGGATTTTACCGGGTCTATCTAAAACGGGACACCTGCAATTAAAATCCCCTCCGATGTACATCGGAGGGGATTAAGTTTTCCGCGCTGTTCACGCCTGCTAGCAGCTGTGGCAGCCAGCTGCCGAATTGTCCGGCGGCGAGGAATCCGGGTCGTGGCTTTGCTTTGGCTTGAGTTCCCTCAAGGCCTTAAAAATGCGGTAGGCCAACATAGCGCCGTTAAGCGCACGATGCGGAAGCGGTTCTGGTTCTAACCTCAGGAACGCTGCCAAATTTTTCAGACTAAACGAATCCAGTTCGTATCCCTTTGATTCGGTAATGGAACGAGCAGTTTCCAGGGTGTCAATGATCGGCCCCCCCAGCTCTAGGGTTAGTTCTTCTCTTGCAAAAGCAATTTCCAAAAATCCCCAATCCAGCATTGCATTGTGAGCCGCAAACGTCGCCCCCGCCGTAAGTCCGTTGTAGGCCTTAAGCGCATCACGCAATTCCCTGGCATGCCGCCAGTCGTTCTCGTTGTAGCCATTGACCATTGCGGCTTTCGGCTCAATGCGATGCGGATAATTAATCTTCACTTTGGCGTTCCACGTCGTAATAATTTTGAGTGTTTTGTAATCGGCCACAACCAGGCCAATTTCGCAGATTTCTGACCAGGGGACCAAGTCTCCCACGATGGGATTCAAAAGCTTGAATTTCTCCAAACCCGTGGTTTCCAAATCGGTGAACGCGATGCGTCCTCTTAAAAACATCAAACCTCCTCCTAAAAAGAACCGCTACCCAGTGTAATCTAAGGGTGTAATTTTTTCAACAGGCGTTTAACCCACGCCTCCGCCGCGCCTTCATGGCCGCGGACGATAATCAAAGACGTGCTCGTATCCTTGGCAAGCTCCTCGGCGACGCTGCCAATTTTAAAATGCGCCAAAAACCGGGGGATGGCCGCCCCGATAATTACCAAATCATGCCCTTTGTCTTTCATTTCTTGCGAAATCGTACCGGTCACAGACCTGCCGGTCACAAAATTAATTTCGTCAAAATCTTTTTTCTTCAATTTTAATCCTTTTAAAAGTTCTGTCGGGTCGGGTTTGAAATAAGAGGGAATTTCCTGGCTTACCACGCCAAAAAGCTCCATTTTCGGCTTGTAATAATCCCTCAATCCGCCGGAAATTTCCCCAACCAGCTCCAAGTACGGACCCTTGCCGGAAGGGTGAACGGCTACCATAACGGATTTGAATGGTTTTGCGTCCTGTATTACCAGGAGATCGCACTTGGATTCCCGCAAAATCCTATCAATTTTGCTTGATAAAATAACTCCCGTGGTCTGGACATAACCATACCAGTTCAGAATAAGAAGATCGCAGTCCTCTTGCTTGACTACATCAAGAATTACATCAACAACATCGCGGCCGATCAAAATAAAACTGTGAAAATTAATGTTTTTTATTCCCGGCCCCGTTTTAATGTTGTATTCGTTAACCCATTGCTGGAGTTGGTCAAAAAGTTTTCTCTCCTGTTCAAGAACGTCCGGTTTAATCATTGACTGGTTCAGCGGCAGGGCGGGCGGTATCTCATGAACGCGAATAATTACCAATTCGCCGTCGTATTTGCTCGTGAGAGCAAAAGCGACCTCGCTCAAATTTTTAATTTCTTCTTGAGAAAGATTGGGAGCGAGCGGCAACAAAATACGTTTGCCGGTTTTGGGTCCGATTCTGGCGGCCTGTTCGTAGACAATTCCGGTTTCAAAACTTTCTCGGCTTTGAGTTTTAGCATACGCGAAGTAATTAATAAAACCGAGCAGAAGCCAAAACAAGGATACAATCCAGGCGTTGATGTTTATCTGCAGCATCGTGAATGCAAGTATGGTGTATGCGCCGATTGCAATCAGCGGCAGTATTGGAAATAGGGGCACTTTATAAGCCCATTTGGTGTCCGGCCATTTGTAGTGGATATTTATACCCGCAAGATTTAACTGCAAAAAAAGCAGAATGAAAAGTAAACTTGCCAGAGCGGCAACGTCTAAAAGCGGCAGGAAAATTACCATCAAGGAAATTAAGATTGAAGACACGATAACCGCGATGTGAGGAGATAGATTTTTCAGATGAATGTTGGCAAGCCGCGACCAAACATTTTTATCCCTGGCAAGCGCGAAGGCCACGCGACTGCAGGAATAAATAGTGGCATTAAGAGCGCCCAAATTGGCAAGTAGTCCGCCAATAAGCATAAAGAAAGTGCCAAAGGGCATAAAACCGGCCGCCGCTTTGACTATCGCTCCCTCGCCCCACTTACCTAAAACATCGCTAACCAACCCACCATCCCTAGTTGCGCCGGTAACAACCAACGAAATTAAGATGTACAGGGCGCTAATTATTGCCCAGGACCAAAATAGCCCGTGCTTTAAAGCTCTTTTAGGGTCCTTAGTTTCTTCGCCGGCTTGCACCTGAATCTCCGATCCCTCAAAAGCGATGTAAAACAGGGCGGTAGCGCCCAAGATGCCCAAGAATCCATGCGGCAAAAGCGGCGTGTATTGAGCAAAAGATTGCGCCGGTTCGCTGAAGATTTTAAAAAGTCCGGAAAATATAAAAAGAAGCAAAATACCGATTAAGGTTCCGCCAACAAGATTTCCGGCGCGTAAGCTTGACTTAGCTCCCTTCCAATTTATGTACCCAAAAATTATGACGACAGCCGCCCCAACGACTTTCTCTACTGATAACAGATTTATCTCTAATCCGACTTGCCCTCCTAAAAATCTGAATGTTTCAAAAGCATAGTAACCGAAGCTAAGGGCGTACAACCCCGCCGCCGCTCCGTGGGCAAACCAAGAAAGCCAGCCGGCTAAAAATCCCTGAAATTCACCCAGCCCCTTACGCACCCAAAGATAGCCGCCTCCAGCCTCCGGAAAAGTAGTGCCAAGCGCGATATACATCTGAAGGTTCAGGAATGCCAGAACCGCACCCAGGAGCATTGAGAGGAATAAGCCGGGCCCTGCCAATCCGGCTGCCGGACCGAGCAGCGTAAAAACACCGCCGCCCAAAAGCGCCCCCACACCCAACAAAATAATTGATCCCAGGCCCAATGTCCGACCCAATTTAACTTCTTGCTGACCTTCCATTTTTAACAAAAAAATGGTCTAATTAAGACCAATACCTAGTATACCATGACTTCTAATATCAGAAATTTTGTCATAACTGCCCACATTGATCACGGAAAATCCACTCTGGCAGACCGATTACTGGAAATCACTGGCACCGTAGAGAAAAGGTTGATGAAACCGCAATTTTTGGACCAACTAGACTTGGAGCGCGAGCGGGGGATTACCATAAAAATGGCTCCGGTTAGAATGAGCTATGCCCTAAACGCTGTACCTTATACCCTTAATCTGATTGATACTCCTGGGCATGCCGATTTTGCTTATGAGGTTTCGCGAGCGCTTGCCGCCGTTGAGGGCGCGGTGCTTTTAGTAGACGCAACACAGGGCATCCAGGCGCAAACACTGGCCAATTATGAAAGCGCGCGCAAGGCGGGGTTAAAAATTATCGGAGCAGTAAATAAAATTGACGTTGCCCAGCCGGACCAGATACAGAACGCAGTGATGGACTTGGCGGATTTAATTGGCGCGGGTACGGAAGAGATTTTGAAAGTTTCCGGAAAAACAGGCGAGGGCGCGGAAAAACTTTTGGCGGCGATTATTGAGAAAGTCCCTCCGCCAAAAGTAATTCCCAATTCTAATTTCGGAAGGGGTTTGATTTTTGATTCATTTTACGATGAACACAAAGGCGTTGTGGCCCACATCAGAGTTGTTGATGGAAAATTCTCAATAAACCAAGATGTTTGCCTTCTTGCCACCAAAACCACGACTAAAGCCAAAGAAATAGGCTTTTTTTTGCCGCAACTTCGCCCATCAACGGAACTTAATACCGGTGAAATCGGCTATGTCGCCACTGGCCTGAAGGATCCCGGCAAATTGAAAATCGGCGATACAATAATTGGAAATTGGAAATTGGAAATTGGAAATTGCGAATCGCTGCCGGGCTACGCGGAACCGCGGCCCGTGGTTTTCGTTTCGTTTTATCCGGAAGAAGGCGACCAGTACGACGAATTAAAACAGGCATTGGGAAAATTGCGGCTCACCGACGCCTCGTTAGTCATTGAACCAGATGCCAGTGAAGTGCTCGGCCGCGGATTCAAGGGAGGATTTTTGGGCCGGCTTCATTTTGAAATAGCAGCCGAGCGTTTGGCGCGCGAGTTTGAAATTGAGACCGTCCATAGTTTTCCGTCCGTAGCATACAAGGTAGACGGAAAGTTAATTACCAACCCAAAAGATTTCCCAAATGATTACAAAGTAGCCGAAGAACCGATAACCCGGACAGAGATAGTCACGCCGCCGGAATATCTAGGCGCGATAATTCAACTCAAAGAAGCGTTTCGGTTTTCGGAAATGACCACAGAAACCCGCAAGAACAAAATTGTCGTTAAGGCGAATCTGCCCCTCTCCGATTTGATTAGAGATCTGGATGATAAATTAAAATCCGTTTCCCAGGGATTTGCTTCGTTTTACTATGAATTAATCGGGTTTGCTCCGGCTGATGTTGCAAAACTTGAAATCCGCGTCGCTGAAAACGAAGTGCCCGGCCTGACTCGTATTTTGCCAAAGCGTGACATTAGCAGGGAGGCACGGACTACTTGCGAAAAATTGAAAGAATTACTTCCGCAACAGCAGTTTATGCAGGCAATTCAGGCCGTTGTCGGCGGAAAAATTATCGCCCGCGAAACAATTCCGGCAATGAAGAAAGAGTTGGGGAATTTCGGAAAAAATGGCGGCGACCGCACCCGCAAAATGAAGCTTTGGAAAAAACAGCAGCGTGGGAAAGAGCGCTTGAAAGAAATGGGGGTAAAATCACAAGTCCGAATTTCCGCCAGCATCTTCAAGGAACTGCTCAAAAAATAACGTACCAAACCCACAATACCCCCCAAACCCTTCCAAAAGGACCTATTCGCCCCTCCGCCACTTTCTTTTCCCTCAACCCGTTACGGCTGCTCCAGCGGCAGCCTCCACTTGTCGCTCGCTTCGGTTTGTGTT
>LCOU01000025.1 GCA_001003205.1 Parcubacteria group bacterium GW2011_GWA2_47_8b
CGCTAACTCACCGTTCTTATTTAAACGAGAATCCGAAGTGGGGCCATCAGGATAACGAACGGCTGGAGTTTCTTGGAGATGCGGTTCTGGAACTTACGGTAACTGATGAACTATACAAGCGCTTTCCGGACTACAAGGAGGGGCAGATGACCGGCCTGCGCGCCGCCCTGGTGAATTATCAAATGCTTGCCGAAGTCTCAAAATCTTTTTCGCTGGAAAAATTTGTTTTGCTTTCGCGCGGAGAGGCAAGAGATACCGGCCGCGCCCGCGATGTCATTTTGGCCAATGCCATTGAGGCGGTGATTGGCGCGCTGTTTCTGGACAGCGGTTTGGCGGCGGTAAAAAAGTTCGTCAATAAATTTGTTATGAGCCATCTGGCGGAAGTGATACGCGGCGGGCTCTACAAGGACGCCAAGAGTTTGTTGCAAGAAAAAATCCAAGAAACAACGAAAGTTACGCCAATTTACAAAGTTTTGTCGGAAACTGGCCCGGACCACGCCAAAGTTTTTGAAGTCGGAGTTTATGTAGGTTCCAAATTGCTCGCAAAAGGCGTCGGTCATTCCAAGCAGGAAGCCGAACTGGACGCCGCTAAAAACGCATTGACGCTCTAGGCGCCAGGAGCTACGCTTTACGGAGGAGTCTGTTCTTTAAAAACTAAAAAAGGAGTAGCTATGAATTCGTATCGGCAAAGCAACCCGATGTTTTTGATTTTGCTTTTGCTGATTACGGTTATGTTTGTTGTTTGGGTTTGGAACGGTACGCCGTCGGCGAAGCAGGTAGAAATTTCCGCCACCGATCTGTACAAGGCCTTGAATGACGACAAGGTCCGGGAAATCAACGTCAACGCTTCGGAGGTCACGGGTGTTTTTATCGATGGCAAAAACTTTAAGACTCACGTTGCCGATGTCAGCGCTCTGGAGAAAGCGGCCTTGGCTAAAGGCGTGAAGTTTACCGTTACACCGGAGACCAATTCGGGCTGGTCAATGATTTTGTGGCTTGCGATAGGCGTGGTGGTCGTTTTTGTTCTGATGTTTTTATTTGCTGGAAGGTCGCGTGGTTCGTCTTCGTCGGATGTGCCGAACAGCGGCATGCACAACAAACTTGCTTCACAGGAACAGGGTGCGGAAAGGCCCACTGTCCGTTATTCCGACGTTGCCGGCTGCGAGGAAGCGATTGAAGATCTCAAAGAGGTGGTGGAATTTTTTGACAACCCCGGGCGCTATCAAAAGTTTGGCGCCAGCGCTCCGCGCGGTACTTTGTTGATGGGGCCGCCAGGAACCGGAAAGACTTTACTTGCGAGGGCAACGGCCGGAGAATCCCACACCTTCTTTATTAACGCTAACGGGTCTGATTTTATGGAACTTTTTGTTGGTATGGGCCCGAAGAATGTACGGGAACTTTTTGCTAAGGCAAAACAGCACGGCAGGTGCATTATTTTTATTGACGAACTGGATGCAATTGCCAAAGGCCGAGGTGTGAGTTGGGACGCGGGGGAGCACGACCGGACCGTCAACGCGTTGCTCGCCGAAATGGATGGGTTTGAAGCGAATGACCAAGTGGTGGTGATTGCGGCTACCAATCGTCCGGAAAATCTGGACTCCGCGATTTTGCGGCCCGGAAGATTTGACCGCAAAATTATGGTGGGATTGCCGGATGTCCGTGGGCGCGAAGCCATTCTTGAAATTCACAGCCGCAATAAGCCATTAGACAACGACGTGCGGCTGGTGGACATTGCAAAAAGCACGCCGGGATTTTCGGGAGCCGATTTGGCCGCGGTGATGAACGAAGCCGCCTTGCTGGCAATTCGCCGCAATAAAGAATCCATTTCGCAACGGGAATTGAGCGACTCCGTGGACAGGGTGATATTGGGGCCGGAACGCCGGCGAATTATTTCCGAAAAAGAGAAGAGTATTACCGCGTATCACGAAGGCGGCCACGCCCTGATTGCAAAGCTTCTTGTGCCCAAAACCAACCCGATCCGAAAAGTAACGATTATTCCGCGGGGCCTTACCGGCGGAGCCACCTGGACGATGCCGGCCGAAGACATCCAGTATAAAGAAAAATCCTGCTTGCTGGCAGAACTTGTGATGACTATGGGTGGTCGGGCGGCGGAAATGCTGATTTTCAATGAAGAATCCAGCGGCGCCCGCGGAGATTTCAATTCCGCGACCGACGTTGCCAGAAAGATGATTTGCGAATATGGAATGAGCGACAAGCTCGGAAAGGCGATTCTTGCCCACAGCAGCGAATTTTTGAATATCAGTTCCAGCCGGCTTAACTGTTCGGAAGAAACCAAGCGATTGATTGATGTGGAAATCAAAAGAATTCTGGACGAAGCTTATAGCCGTGCTCTTGAACTCCTGACAAAAAATAAAACGCAGCTGGACGCCATTGCCAAAGCGCTGTTGGAAAAAGAAACACTGACAGGGCCGGAAGTGGACGAAATTCTGCGAAATATCAATACCCCGAAATAATTCGGGGTTTTTATTTACGAACCTAATGCGTTAAAATCAATGAATGCGATTAAAAACGCTTGAACTGGTTGGCTTTAAATCATTTGCTCAAAAAACAGTTTTGGATTTTACTTCCGGAATCACGGCGGTGGTTGGTCCGAACGGTTCCGGCAAGTCCAATATTATAGACGCTCTCCGTTGGATTTTGGGTGAGCGGGAGGCCAAAAATATTCGCGGCGCTCGCGCCGAAGATCTGATTTTTGCCGGCACGCCCCAGCGTCCGCGGTCGGGGATGGCGCAGGCCACCATTGTTTTTGATAACAGCGACCACTTTTTCCCCGTGGATTACAACGAAGTCTCGGTTACCCGCAAATTGGCGCGCGAGGGCACTTCGGAGTACTTATTAAACGAAGCGCCGGTACGGCTCAAGGATATAATTGATTTTTTTGCCCAAGCTCGCCTGGGCACAAAAGGTTTGACTATCGTCAATCAGGGCAATAGCGATATTTTCGTTAAGGCCGATCCCAAAGAGCGGCGAGTGATGGTTGAGGAAGTTTTGGGGTTGCGCCAATTTCAGCTAAAAAAACACGAAGCCGAACGTAAGCTTTTTAATACCAAAATTAATTTGGACAAAGTTAGGGCGATGCTGGACGAAATTATGCCCCACCTGCGTTTGTTGCGTCGACAGGCATCAAAGTGGGAGAAGCAGGCAGACGTAGAAAAAGAATTGCGGCAGCTGGAAGAGCAATATTTCGGAGGCCGGCTTTTTGAAATAACAAAAGATTTTCAGGGCCTGGAACCGCAAATTGAGAAAGTCAATCAAGAATCAGGAATTAAGAATCAGGAATTAAAACAGTTAAACGCAGAATTGCAGAAGGTTGAAAAGTCCCTGCCTGCCGGCAGGCAGGCGGCCCAAAAAAAACTGCAGCTTCAGGGGTTTCTAAACAAAAAATCCTTGCTACAAAAGGAGATTGGCCGCCTGGAAGCGCAAATAGAATTCTTGTCTTCGCAGCCCAAGTCCGACATCAAGGGCGCGGAAGCCATCCGGTTGCTGGAAGAAGTCCGGCAAACTCTCCAGAAAGCCGCTGTCGAAAACGACCTTGGCATTCTTAAGACCGCGCTCCGTGGTCTCGCCGAAAAAATTGAACGACTGCTTGCTTCCGGAACGGAAGACCGCGGCGGCAAAATTAAAGAACTAGAGAAAACCAAAACCAAAATATTGGCAGATTTGGCGGCAATTGATGGGGAGTTGGCGGAACTTGCCAAAACGGAGGACAAGCTGGCGGAAAATTTGCGCGGATTCAACGCGGTTTTCAAAAAGGCATTTGAGGCGGCCGAAGCGAAAAAAGATGAAATTCAAAAACTGGAAAACGAAAAAAACAAACTGCTTTTTGACAAAGAACGCGTGAGTATCCATCGGCAGGAACTGGAAAACCTGGCGATGCAATCGGGCCGGAGATTAAAAGAATTTGAAGCCCTTCGGCCCGGCTTAGGGCAATCTCCGCAAGATTTTGCGGAGATTGAGAAACGAATGTTCAAATTGCGGGCCGAACTCGCCGGAATAGGGGAATTAGATCCGGCGCTTATAAAGGAGGCCCAAGAAACCGAAGGCCGCTACAATTTTTTGTCGGGGCAGATGGCCGATTTGGACAAAGCCTCCGAGGATCTGACGGTTTTGATCAAGGACTTGGATGAAAAAATTCACGCCGAATTTGAAGGAGCGTTCAAGTCAATCAACGAGCAGTTTGATCGTTATTTTAAGCTGATGTTCGACGGCGGAAAGGCGCACCTCAAGCTGATTAAGGACGAACCAAAATCGCAGCCGACATCTGAAGAAGTGGTTGAAGAACCGGTTGAGGATGCCGCGGACGAAGATTTAGGACACAAGGTGGATCACGGCGGATTGGAAGTGTCCGTCAGTATCCCGCGGAAAAAAATCAGCGGCCTGGATATGCTTTCCGGAGGGGAGCGTAGCCTAGTTTCAATAGCCGCGCTCTTCGCTCTCATTTCTGTAAGCCCCCCGCCGTTTTTGGTATTGGATGAAGTGGATGCCGCGCTGGACGAACGCAATGCTCGGCGTTTCGCCGATCTGATAAAAGATTTTGCCAAAAAAACTCAATTTTTACTGGTTACTCATAATCGCGCCACAATGGAGGTGGCAGAAATTTTATACGGAATTACAATGGGAGACGACGGCACTTCGCGGGTCTTGTCTTTAAAACTGGAATAGGTTATAATATTGGCCAGTTCTTTTAGGGGGTTGGCGCATGATTGATCTGCAAGAGGAAGATCGTTACAAGGCCGAAGCCGCGGTCAAGCAGTATCTTGAGCGGATGTACGAAGCGCACAAAACTCACCAGAGTTGTTCCACCGATCACGCCATTGATTGTCCTAGCGGACACTACCACGGGTTGCAATTTGACGGCCGGTGCGGCGACAAGGGAATGTGGCATTGTCAAATGATTGACTGCCGATACAACAGGGGATTGCAGTTCCCGTCCCATCTTGACCCCCCCGGACCGCAGGAGCTTCTTGAGTATTTGGAAGCGCAAAACAGAAACAAGGTTTTTCAGGCAATCGTTAGACTTTCCGATCATCTGGGCGCCAGAATTTCCAAGTCGTCATAAAATATGTTGGCCCGCACACAGTTGCGGGCCTTTACTTTTTTTACGAAAGGATTTACCATATTAAACAATGTTAACGCTGAAATTAAAAAGGATAGGAAAAAAGCACCAGCCGAGTTATCGGTTGATTGTTGATGAAAAGCGCCACAAAGTTTATGGAAAAAATGTGGAAGATTTGGGATGGTTTAATCCGTTGCAGGATAAGTTTGAATTCAAAAAAGAAAGGATAAATCATTGGCTGAAAAATGGCGCGCAAGTCACCGACACGGTGCACAATCTTTTGGTAACTGCCGGAATAATCAGCGGAAAAAAAATCGCGGTGCACAAGCAGCCTAAGAAAAAAGAGGAGGCCGCGCCGGCTAAATAAAAATTATTTGGAATTTGACAAACCCTCGTTAGTTTGTTAGAATGGGCGTATTAAAAGGTCGTTAGAAAATCAGTAAAGACTTAAAGATTGAAATGGCTAAAAACACCGATCAGGAGTTTTTGGAATATCTTGTGAAGTCTATTGTTGATCATCCGGACGATGTCATGGTTGATCGCAAAGTAGACGAGATGGGGGTTCTGCTTTCCTTGAAAGTGAACTCGCAAGATATGGGGCAGGTAGTCGGCCGCGAAGGCGCTACCGCCAAGGCCATCCGCTCTCTTTTGAGAATCGTTGGCATCAAGAATAATGCCCGCGTGAACCTTAAAATAGAAGAGCCGGAGGGCTCCACTCGAGTGCCGCGCGCCCCGAGAATGGAATAATAGCTTTTATATAAGTTATTAACTAAAAAGCCACGTGTGTGGCTTTTTAGTTTTGCTATACTCATTACAATGATCAAATTTGATATCATCACAATATTTCCCAGAATCTTCGACTCTTACTTTTCCGAGTCAATTTTGAAGCGCGCTCAAGAAAAACGGCTTATTAAGGTCGTGGCGCATAATTTGCGGGATTTTACGACCGATAAACACCACAAAGTTGACGACAAGCCGTACGGCGGAGGGCCGGGGATGGTTTTCAAAATTGAACCTATTTATCGGGCGGTTCAATTTTTAAAGTCAAAAGTCAAAAGTAAAAAGTCAAAAGTACGAACGATACTTTTTTCCACGCGAGGGAAAAAATTTGACGCCAAAACCGCCAAACGTCTCTCAAGATATGATCAACTGATTTTGATCTGCGGCCGTTATGAGGGAGTAGACGAGCGAGCGGCGAAATATATCGCCGACGAAGAAATTTCCGTGGGCGATTATGTTTTGTCCGGCGGTGAGTTGCCGGCGATGATTCTAGTTGACGCGGTCTCTCGGCAAATCCCGGGCGTATTAGGGAAATTGGAATCATTGGAAGAAAAAAGAGGTTCGTTTCCGGCATATACACGGCCAGAGGAATTTAGGGCAAAAGTAAAAGGTAAAAGGGAAAAGGTTTGGAGGGTGCCCAAAGTTTTATTGAGCGGGAGCCACAAAAACATTGAAAAGTGGCGTCAGAACCGTTAGAATCCGATTGGCACTTTTAAGGGGGTAGCATATGGGGCGAGTAGTGTATGACTATATCGCGACCCTTATCGCGCTTTTTGCGATTGTGATTTTAGGTTCGCTTTCAATTGCGGGTATTACAGGGCCGGGATTGCTGGTGAGCACCCTTTTTCTACTGGTCGGGTTTTTTGTTTTTGAAACCCTAGTTCCCCGTTCCGCCATTGATGAATTGCGAAAAAATCATAAATAGGCACAAGCTCTTGACCCCACACATAGGAACGCTATGTGTGGGGTTGACATAAGTCGGGAGCTTTTCTATATTTAGAGGCGTTCCGTAGACAAGGGGCGGCAGCCCGCCGAAGAGGCGGGGCACAATAAGTCCTCTCTAGGATATCAAGAAGATATTTTGGTATCTGCGGCAGACCGCAGTTTTTTATTAAAACAATGTTAAACAAAGCTCAAAAAAGGCAGCAAATAGACCTCGGACTTGCCAAAATTAAAAAAAGCCGATGCTTGGTCTTTTTGGATTTTTCCGGCGTCACTATGGAGGAGGTTAAAAAACTCAAAACCGGACTCCGCAAAGCCGGCGCCACTTTCCAGGTAATCAAAAAGCGCCTGTTGAAATTAGCAATGAAAGAAGCGGGTTTTGATTTTGACCCCCTGCAGTTTGATTTGCAGGTGGGCACTATTTTCGTGCCCGAAGATTTAACTTCGGTGGCCGCCGCCATCTACAAAAGCTGGAAGGAAATTTCCAAGACCAAGAAGAATTTTAAAATTTT